>JBBSNV010000374.1:0-2978 GCA_038260375.1 Reyranellales bacterium | reverse complement strand
TCCGCGCGCCGCGCCGCCGCCAACAGCGACATCGCCATTCCCATGCCCGCGCCAGAACAATCGAAAACGGACCAGCGCGCAAGCTGATGCTCGATCGTTTCTTGCGGCCGTTGATCGACCGGCCGCTGGCGCTCGCCGGCAACGCCATCGCCGCCACCGGCATGTCGGCCAACGCCGTCACGATGATCGGTTTGTCGATCGGCTTGCTGGCAGTGCCGGCTTTGGCGGCACAACGCTACGATCTAGCGCTTGTCGCCATCATCGCCAATCGCTTGTCCGACGGTCTCGACGGCGCGGTCGCGCGGTGCCAGGGGGTGAGCGATTTCGGCGGCTATCTCGACATCGTGGCCGATATGATTTTTTACGGCGCCGTCGTGTTCGGCTTCGCCTTGGCGCAACCCGGCAACGCGCTATGGGCGGCATTGCTGTTGGCCAGCTTCCTGGGCACCAGTTCGTCGTTCCTCGCTTACGCTGCGTTGGCCGCCAAGCGCGGACTCTCGACCGAGGCCCAAGGCAAGAAATCGTTCTTCTACAGTGCGGGATTGATCGAAGGCAGCGAGACGGTGATCTTCCTGGTGTTGATCTGCCTGGTGCCGCAGCACTTCGCGCTGTTGGCGCAGATCTTCGCCGCTTTGTGCGGCATCGCCGTGTTGGGACGGATCGCCGACGCTTACGCCAGCTTCAAGAACTGACGGAAACTAGCCGACGCGGCGTTCGGCCAGCAGTGCTGCCTGCAGCAATTCGTGGCGGTGTTCTTCCAGATATTCGATCTGCGATCGATACATCGCCTCGCCGTAGCCGCACACGAAACGCTCGCCGGCGCTGGGCTGTCCGGCCAGAGTGTCGCGGCATTGCTCCAACCGCTCGCGCAGATCGGCGATGCGCGCCACCACCAGCGCATCGATGTCGCGCGCCGGCAGCAGATGGGCAAACAAGGTGATCATCATGAAGTCGGAGCGGAACTTGTCCGGTGAGGGCTGCGCGCGCAATGCGTTGAGCAGCGCCAAGCGGCCGATCGGCGTGATGCGATAGAGCTTCTTGTCGGGGCGCTTGTCCTGTTCCAGCTCGCGCACCGTGACCAGCTTCTCGGTCGCCAGCGAACTGAGCGCTGGATAGATCGAGCCGTAGCCAGCGTCGTAGAACACGCCGAACACGCCTTGGGCCAATTCCTTGCGGATCTCGTAACCGCTGGCATCGCCGCGCGACAGGATGGCCAGGCAAAGGGTCTTCACGTCCATCGGGATAACTCCGGCCGTCGCCGTCAGTATTTCTCTCCAACAGTATTCCTGTTGTTATATGGCATAGCTAGTTATATCGATATGATATATTAATATCAAGACTATCTGATGGGGCTTTGTGAGAACAAAGCCGGACTGTTGGGCGCGGAAAATCGGGGTTTCTAAAGATCGGGAGTGAAAGCGTCAGCCTTGGACCGAATAGCCGCCATCGACAGGGATGGCGGTGCCAGTGACGAAGTCGGACGCCTTGCTGCACAGGAACACCGCGATGCCGGCATGGTCGTCGGGCGTACCCCAACGCGCGGCCGGGGTGCGGCCCAGCACCCGTTCGTGCAGGCCCGCCACTTGCTCGCGCGCCTTGCGCGTCAGCTCGGTGTCGATCCAGCCCGGCAGCACGGCATTGACCTGGATGTTGTCGGCCGCCCAAGCGGTGGCGCAGGCGCGGGTGAATTGCACGATGCCGCCTTTGCTGGCGGCGTAAGCCGGCACGAAGGAGGCGCCGAAGATCGACATCATGGAACCAATATTGACGATCTTGCCGCCGCGCACCTTTTTCATTTCGGGATGGACGAGGCGGCTGCACAGATAGGCGCTGGTCAGGTTGGTTTCCATCACGCTGTTCCATTCGTCGAGCGCGATGTCCTGGGGCGGTTTGCGCACATTGATGCCGGCGTTGTTGATCAATATGTCGATCCTGCCGTAGTCCAGCCCCGTCTGCTCGACCAGCGCCTTGACCGATGCCTCATTGCGCACGTCGACGACGATGAATCTGGCCTTGGCGCCAAGCGCTTGCAGCTGCTTGACCGCCACCGCCGACTTCTCGGCGTTGCGCGCCGCCACCACGATTGCCGCGCCGGCACCGGCCAAGCCCTTGGCCATGCCCAGCCCGATGCCGCCATTGCCGCCGGTCACGATGGCGACCTTGCCGGTGAGGTCGAACATTGCATTCATGCTTGGGGCGGTACCGCGGGCATGGTCTCGAGCGAGCGCTTGCAATAGAACATCATGCCGGCTGCCGCCGCCCACAACGCGCCGATGCCCAGCTTGACCATCATATGGACAGTGTCGGGCGTATCGATGAAGGCCATGCCGGTGTTCAGCACGGCACAGAAGATCGCCAGATAGAACGAGATATTGATCTGCTTGGCATAGGCGCGGTGATACTCGGCGGGACTGCCCTTGTAGCGCGGGTTGATCCAGCCGCTGCGCACTTTGCGATTTTCGATCGGCGCCCAGATGAGCAGGATCAGCGCCGCAATGATCATGGCGATTTCAAGCATGACGAACTCCCCGTTAGTAACCCGAAGTCACCCTAGCATATCACGCGGCCGCCTTGCTGCGTTTGACTGGCTTTGTGCCGCCAGGGCCGGCATGTACTGTCACCGCGCGGGCGTCGAGCCGGCCGGCGCAGTGCGAACAGGTCGTCACCGGATCGAAATCGTGGCCGCACTCCATATGTCGGTGGAGTAGAGGCCGGCCGCTTTTGCTAGCCAAATGCGTGTCGCCCCAGTGCACCAGAGCCATCAGCACGGGATAAAGGTCGAGGCCTTTCTCGGTCAAGCGGTAGTCGAAGCGGCGGCCGCTCTCGTCGTAGGCTTGCTTGCGCAACACCCCCGCTTTGACCAGCTTACGCAAGCGATCGGCCAACAGGTGGCGGGTAATGCCCAGGCTCTCCTGGAAGCCCTCGAAGCGGCGTACCTTCAAGAAGCAATCGCGCAAGATCAACAAGGTCCAGCGGTC
>JBBSNV010000373.1:0-2981 GCA_038260375.1 Reyranellales bacterium | reverse complement strand
GGCATGCCGCGCGGCTCGTTTTTTGTCGTCGCAAGTTCGACTGCTGGCTCATGTCTCTCTCGAGTCTCTTTCGTGCCGCGCATAATATCACAATGCGCGGCCCATACATAGAACGTGCTGGCCGCCGCACAAGCGTTTTTTTGCGGATTAGAGTAGAGATTTAAACGGCGGCAGCGGCTCGACCTTGCTAACGCCAGTCTGGCGCAGCACCCGCTGCGCCTCGGCCGCGATCTTGTCGGCCGCCTCGACCATGCCGGCGACGCGCTGATCGGCATCGGCGATCTCGCGCTCGGCATCGTCGCTGGCCTTGGTCACTTCGCCCAGCTGCTTGGCGCTCAAGCTCATGCGCTTGGCGTCTTTGACGGCTGGCATAATGTCGCGCAACGCCTTGCTGTCGGCTCGCAGCAGGCCGACCTGCTGCCTGGCGGCACGCAGGCAGCTGCGCAACTCCAGCCCGGTGCTACGCAACAACACGCCCCAATCGGTCCATTCGGTGACCTCGGCGCCGTCGCTGGGCTTGAGCGCTTGGCCGACCTTGCCAAAACGCCCGGCATCGTCGTCGCATAGTTCGAGTTGATCCTTCACGGCGTGGCGACTGACATCGAGCCTGCGCCAGGCCGCGACGGCATCGACGGCATCGACCGGCTTGCTCGGTTGGCCCGGTTGGCCCGGTTGGACCGGTTGGACCGGTTGGATCGGTTTGGCCGGCTCGGCGATCTGCGCCAGCGCCGGCGGCGCGGCGGCCCACAGCGCCAGCAGCGCAACAGAAGCGGCGCGCCAAATTTTGCTCATGCGCACGCATAACCGACCCCTCCAGGCTTGGCAAGCTGATGGAGGAAGCTCTGGCCAAGCTCGGGTGCCAAGTTCGGCGCCGGGCGGACGGCGCGACTTCAGGATTTGCGCCGCAGCGGCGTTTGGCGCAATTTGGCCCAATCGCATGCGCCTCACCCGACGCACCCATTTGTCTTTGGCTTTGTTGGCCGCCGCTGCGCTCTACATCGCGCTGACGGCGTTAGCGCTGCAGCGCGCCGCCACCGACACCGGCATCGTCTATGCGCTGGACGATGTCTATATCCACATGGCGCTGGCCAAGAACCTGGCGCTGCACGGAGTCTGGGGCGTCACGCCGTGGGAGACCACCAACGCCTCCTCCTCGCCGCTGTGGGTGGCGATTCTGACCGTGGGCTTCGTCGTGGGCGGCATCGCCGCCTGGCTGCCGCTGTTGCTCGCCGGACTGTCTTCTCTGTTGGTCTTGGCGGTAGCGCTACGGTGCCTGCGCGCAGCGAGCGATGACACCCGCTTCGCCACCGCGATCGGCGCCATAGCATTGCTGAGCATCGTGGTATTCGCTTCGTTGCCGGCGCTGACCTTGCAAGGCATGGAACACCCGCTGCACGCGGCGCTGATGCTGGCGGCGGCCTTCGCCATCAGCCGCCTGGCCAGTGGCGGCGCCCTGCCGTCACTGGTCGGCTATGCGCTGCTGATCGCGGCGCTGCCGCTGCTGCGCTACGAAAGCCTGTGGCTGGTGGCGTTGGGCGCAGCCGTGTTGGCGATGCGCCGCCGCTACACGCTGGCGGCACTCACCCTGGCTTGCGGAATCCTGCCGATCATCGGCTTCGGATTATGGGCGATGACGCATGGGCAGACCTTCCTGCCCGCCGCCATCCTGACCAAGTCGCTCGGCCCGGCCTGGCTGGCGCACGACGATTTGCGCCGCCTGGTGGCGCGCTTCACCTGGCACCCGCTGCAACGCATATGGAGCGTGCCGGTGCTGTTGGTGCTGTGGCTGGCCGCGTGCGGCGTGCTGGCAATCCGCTTGGCGCAGTTGCGCCAACGCATCCTGGCGTCGCGCTGGCTGGTGCTACTGGGCTTGTTCGCCGACGGCACCTGGATTCACGCTACCTTTGCCACCTTCGGTTGGGGCGGGCGTTACGAAGCCTATCTGATCGTGTTGGGCATCGTCGGCATGGCCTGCTGGGTCATGCAAGGCGACGAGCGCCGCGCCATCGCTGCGCTGCTGGCCAAGCCGGCGTGGCGCATCGGCGGCATTGTCGTCGTTGCTTGTTTGTCGGTTGCCTTCGTCTACACCGGCGGCGCCCGCCTGTGGATCACGACGCGCAACGCCATCGTCGCCACCGAAGAAGTTCGCGACCGCGATTTGTTTGTCGCCCATTTCCTGGCCGATGCCTTTCCCCAGCAGAGCGTGATGGCGATGAATGTTGGCGCCATCGCCTGGACCGGCGAGCCGCATCTCACCGACGTGCTGGCGCTGGGCAGTCCCGAGGTGCTGCGCCTGTTTCTGCGCGGCCAACTCGATCCCGCCAGCCTCGATCGCATCGCTGCCGCGCGCGAGGTGAAAGTGGCGACGATCTTCGACGCCTGGTTCGCCGAATGGACCGGCGGGCCGGCGCCGTGGATCGCGGTGGCTGAGATCGACCCGCAGGCGCAGCGCAAGCTCAATTATACGCTCTACGCCCGCACCGATGCCGATGCGCGCGTTCTGGCCGAACGGCTCAAAGCCTACCGGCCGCAGCCCCAGTTCCGCTCGACCATCCGCCTGTTGCCGCCGTTCCAATAGCCGATCGGCGGGAATTTATGTCCATAGAACGGAAGAACTACGGCATTTTGAAATGGTAGTACCATTTGGCGGCCAATCCGACTAGGGTCGCCAATGGGAGGAACCAACAATGACATCACTGTTCACGCGCGCGCATAGCGCCGCCCGCCGCTTCGCCGTTCATGCCGCTGTGCCGCTGCTCGCCTTGAGCCTGGCCACATCCGCCATCGCGCAACCCGTGGCCAAGGACGAGATCGTCTTTGCCGGCCCGGTGCTGCGTCAATATTTCGATCCGACCTTAATGGTCGCCACTACCGATTACCTGATCAACGACGTCATCTTCGACGGTTTGCTCGACTTCACGGTTGACGGCAAGAAGCCGGCGCTGGCCACGTCTTGGGTCGTCAGCCCGGACGGCAAGCAG
>JBBSNV010000372.1:0-2982 GCA_038260375.1 Reyranellales bacterium | reverse complement strand
GGCGCGGTCACCAAACTCGCTGAAGACTTGCCCCTGTTCGCGGCGTTGCCGACAGCCTCGCGCGCCAAGCCGGCTGCGCCCTCAGTTGTTGAACAGACTCTACAGAATGTAGTAGTCGACGAGTTGTCGCCCAAAGATGCGCTCGATCTGGTGTATCGTCTGGTCTCAGCCTTGCGCGACGGCAAACGAGAATAATGGGGAATGCCATGACCGATATCGAACATCCGCACCGCACGCTCAATCCTTATCTGTTTGCGCCGCTCGGCGCGGTGTCGGGCGCGCTCTATGCGCTGGTCCAATTCGGGCTGTTCAATCCCGATGGCGAGGTTGGCGGTCTTTTGAAGTGGGTCGGCGCAGGCCTGTTCTATGGTGTGATCGTCGGTTTCTTTTTGCGGCGCGAATTGGACTGGCATCTATGGAAATTGCCGGCCTTCATCGTTGCGGCTGGCGTCAGCTACTTGGCGGCATTTGAGTTGACCATCAAACTGGCCAGCAACGGACCGACTAGCGACTTGCAGATGGCCGGCATCGGCGCTTTAGCCGGTGGGCTTGGGGCGCTGTTGCTCGATCTGGCAGTAGCCGCGCTGTCGCGGCGCGGACGGCATCTGAAGTTCCTTGTTCCCACCGCCTTGATCGGCGCCGTACTGGGCGCCCCGATCGGTAAGGTGGTCGAATCGGAATCGGTTGTGGTGTGGGTAGCGTTCTTTGCGATCTGGCAAGGCGCCTATGCCGGCTGGAGCGCCATGACCCTGTCGCGCCGGATCATCGATCCCAACGCCTAGGCAAAGATCAATAGCGCTTGAGCGGCGCCGGCACCGTCACGTCGCGTTCCTTGCCGTTCTCGACCAGCATCACCCGCACCACGCCGCTACCGGCCAGGCGCTCGTAGAGCTTGGGATCGGGCAGATCGATGAGCGCCACGAACTGGGTTTGATAGGTGCTGCGTTCGGCCGGCAGGCCAATGCCGATGCCGGTCTTGAAATTGGTGCCGCTGCCCGAGGCATCGACCCCCACGGTCGGCCGGCTGGTGCTGGTGCCGGCCACACCGCCGCGCTTGAGGTCGGCGGCGACGATCGGCTTCTGGCCCAGCAGTTCCAGCACCACGCGTTTCACCTGCAGGCTATTGCCCGGTTGGGTAATCGTTACCTGCACATATTTGCCCGCCGCTTCGTCGAGCGCGGCGATAACGGTGGGATCGTTGTCACGGCTATGGGCCGGCGCCGCGGCCTGTAAGACCACCGCTGCCACCGATAAAATCAGCACTTTATGAGCCTGCATCGCGTAATCCTTTGTCAGCCAGGGCGATTGTGGCCTGACCCGGCCGGAAGGTACAATCGCCGGCTTGCGGCCCACCCCATCTATAAGTCTTTGGAAACGCATGAGCCGTCCCTACGAAAAGCTACACGACCGACGTGCCATCGTGAACCGCAAGGCGCTGGTTAGCGCCTTCGACGCGCTGGCCGCGACGGAGCGCGACGGTACCAAGCTGCGCGGCAAGCTGCTGGCCGATCTCAAGGCTGCACTGGCCGACGGCCGGGCGGAAATCCATCGCCGCTTCGAGGCCGATGGCGCCGGGCTGCAGGTGACGGCCGGCACCGCCTATCTGATGGACCAGCTCATCAAGGTGCTGTTCGACATCACCAACGAGCATGTCTTCCCTGCCGCCAATCCCACCGCGGGCGAGCAAATCTGTTTGGTGGCGACCGGCGGCTATGGCCGCGGCGAGCTTTACCCGCAATCCGACATCGATCTGCTGTTCCTGCTGCCTTACAAGCAGACCCCGCGCGGCGAGCAGATCGTCGAGTACATGCTTTACATGCTGTGGGACATGGGCATGAAGGTGGGTCACGCCACGCGTTCGGTGACGGAGTGCATTCGCCTGGGCACGGCCGACTACACCATCCGCACTGCACTGCTCGAGACGCGCTATCTGTGGGGCGTGCCGGCGCTGTATCACGAATTCCGCCGCGCCTATACCGCGGCGTTCCTGTCGGGCGACGGGCGCGACTTCCTCGAAGCCAAACTGGCCGAGCGCGACACGCGCCATCGCAAGATGGGCGACTCGCGTTACGTGGTCGAGCCGAACGTCAAGGAGGGCAAAGGCGGCTTGCGCGACCTGCAGACCTTGTACTGGATTGCGAAATACTTATACCGCGTCGACGACGTAGCCGAGCTGGTCGACAAGGGCGTGCTGACCGCCGACGAGGCGCGCAAATTCGCCAAGGCCGAGAGCTTCCTGCGCAACGTGCGCTGCCGCATCCATTATTTGACCGGCCGCGCCGAAGAGCGGCTGAGCTTCGACCTGCAGGCCGAGATCGGCCGGTGCATGCATTACACCGATCACGCCGGCAGCTCGGGTGTCGAACGCTTCATGAAGCATTACTATTTGCACGCCAAGACGGTGGGCGATTTGACGCGCATTTTCTGCGCCGCGCTGGAAGCGGGCCAGCGCAAGAAGCCGCTATTCGGCCGCTTCCGCTTGGCCTTGCGCGCGCGCCAGGTCGAGGGCTTCGCGATCGAGGGCGGGCGGCTGAAAGTGGCCAACGACGGAGCTTTCGCGCAGGATCCGGTCGCCCTGTTGCGCCTGTTCCATGCGGCGCAGGATACGCAGCTCGACATCCATCCCGCCACTTTGCGGCTGGTGACGCAGAGCCTGAAGCTGATAGATCACCGGATGCGCATCGATCCCGAAGCCAATCGGCTGTTCATGGAGATACTGACCTCGCCCAATGATCCCGAGACCGCGCTGCGGCGTATGAACGAGTCGGGCGTGTTCGGACGTTTCGTGCCTGATTTCGGCCGCGTCGTGGCGCAAACCCAGCACGACATGTACCACACCTATACGGTCGACGAGCACACCATCCGCGCTATCGGCATCCTGTCGCATATCGAAAGCGGCGGCTTCAAGGAAGATCATCCGCTCTCGACCGATGTTATTCACAAAATTATATCGCGGCGCGTGTTGTATCTGGCGCTGCTGCT
>JBBSNV010000371.1:0-2994 GCA_038260375.1 Reyranellales bacterium | reverse complement strand
TGGTCGCGGTACCGCCGACAATAAGGGCCAGCACTCGATCAATCTGGCGGCGCTGCAGGCGGTGATCGCCGAGCGCGGCGCACTGGGTTTCAATTCGATCGTGCTGATCGAGACCGGCGAGGAGACCGGCTCGCCCGGCCTGCACGAGATCTGCCGCCAACAGAAGGCGGCATTGAAAGCCGACGTGCTTATCGGTTCGGACGGCCCGCGTTTGCGCCCGGAGCGGCCGACCATTTTCACTGGCACGCGCGGCGCGCTGAATTTCGAGCTGACCCTGGACATGCGCGAGGGCGGCCACCACTCGGGCAATTGGGGCGGGCTGCTGGTCAATCCCGGCATCGTGCTGGCCCATGCCATCGCTGCCATCGCCGATCGGCGTGGCACCATCCAGGTGCCGGAATGGCGGCCAACCTCTTTGACCCCGGCGGTGCGGCGCGTGCTGGCCGAATGTGTGGTCGATGGCGGCGAGGGCGCGCCGGCGATCGATCCCGCATGGGGCGAGCCCGGCCTGACGCCAGCCGAACGCGTGTTCGGCTGGAACAGCTTCGAGGTGCTGGCCTTCAAGACCGGCAATCCGGAAAATCCGGTCAACGCCATCCCGCCGCGCGCCACCGCGTGGTGCCAGTTGCGCTTCGTGGTGGGCACCGATCCCGACGATATTTTGCCGGCGCTGCGCCGTCATCTCGACAAGCATGGCTTCAACGATGTGTCGATCAAGCCGTCGCGCGAAGTATTCATGCGCGCCACAAGGTTGGATCCGGAAAGCGCGTTGATGCAATGGGCTGCTAAGTCGGTGGCCAGCACCACCGGCCAAGCGCCCAACGTGTTGCCCAATTTAGGCGGCTCGTTGCCCAACGACGCCTTCACCGACGTGCTGGGCATGCCGACTTTGTGGGTGCCGCATTCCTACGCGTCGTGTTCGCAGCACGCGCCCAACGAGCACATGCTGGCGCCGGTGGCGCGCGAGGGCCTGCAGGTCATGGCGGGGCTATTCTGGGATGTCGGCGCCGGCGGCGTGCCGCGCGGCTGAGCCACTCATCCACCGTGCATTAGGCACCGTATAAGAACGCTTGGCTGGCTCGCCCGTGTACCCTCGCGGATCTTGCCACCCCAACGCCAAGCACAGCGCGCCGGCCTGCGTAACCGGTTGGGCCGGCGCCGCTTCCCCCTTGTTTTCATTGCCGATTTTGTCCCCTTTGAGGGCTGATCCAGTGCGTTGCCCAGCGCGTATCGAGTGAGCAATTCCGCTTCTCGGTCACGGGATGACAGCCATGGCAGCGCGTTTTAGGGTGGTGTCGGCTGGCTTGTCCGGTCTGGCGGCGAACCCGATGGCGGTGATCGCCCGACAAGGGGGGCAATTGCTGGAAACCAACGACACTCCCCTACGGCAGGACGACCGCTACAGCGACTTGATCGAAGCCGTAGCGCACCGCCGCGACCGTGTTGCCTTTGCCGAGTTGTTTCATCATTTCGCGCCGCGCTTGAAGGCGTTTGGCATGCGCTCCGGCGCCGAGGCCGATGTAGCCGAGGAGATGGCCCAGGAAGCTCTGATTTCAGTGTGGCGCCGCGCCGAGACGTTCGATCGCAGCCGCGCCGCGGCCAGCACCTGGGTCTTCACCATCGCGCGCAACAAGCGCATCGACATGATCCGCCGCACCAGCAAGCCCAAGCTGGATGCGGAGGATTTCATGCTGATCAATCCTGGTGGTGGCAGTGCAGCAGCCGATAGCAGCGCCATCGCCAATCAGTCGCATGAACAGATCCGCGAATTGCTGGCCCATTTGCCGGCCGAGCAGAAGCTGGTGCTGGAAAAAGCGTTCTTCGAGGACAAGACGCACAACGTCATTGCCGAAGAATTGAAATTGCCGTTGGGCACCGTTAAGTCGCGCATTCGCCTGGCATTAAGTCGTTTGCGCGTAGCGCTGCAAGGAGTCGAGTCATGATCGCCCATCACCCCAGCATCGATATGTTGTTGGACTATGCGACCGGTTCGTTGCCGACTGGTACGCGTTTGGTGGTGGCGTCGCATGCCGCGTTCTGCGCCGATTGCCGCCAGCAGATTTCCCGCTTCGAAGCGGTCGGCGGCGCGATGCTAGACGGCATCGAGCCGATCCCGGTGCGCGAGCGCGTGTTCCACACCGTCATGGCGGCGATCGACAATTTGCCGGCGCCGCAAGCGGAGCAGCCGGCGAGCGACTTGGCCAAGGTGCTGCCGTTTCCGCTACGCCGTTATGTCGATAGCGCCAGCCGTTGGCGTTCGGCTGGCCTCGGCATCGACGAGATCGAGTTGAAGCTGGGCTCGAACCAGCATCGCGCCAGCCTGCTGCGCATTCGCGCCGGCCGCGCTATGGCGATGCATCGCCACCAGGGCCTGGAATACACGGTGGTGCTGGCCGGCAGCTTTAATGATGGCGGCGCGCGTTACGACGCGGGCGATCTGTGCCTGGGCGCGGGGCCGCAGCACATGCCGGTGGCCGATGGAGGTCAAGACTGTATCTGCCTCACCGTGCTCGACGCGCCGATCGTGCTGACCGGCCGATGGGGCCGGCTGCTCAATCCGCTGCTGCGCTGGCAGCATCGGCGCGCTTTGACGGCCGCCTAACTCCTATCGATTCGAGATACGTCTTCCGCACGGCGGTGCGGAATGATGCCCGGCGGTCATTGACCATGCGATTGACCCTGCGGTAAGCGCTTGCCACTCTCCTGGCCATAACAGGAGGAAACGATGGCTCGCATTCCCTATTACGATCCCGCCAAGGCGCCGCCCAAGCTGGCCGAACTGATGGGCAAGATCAAACCGCAGCTCAACATCTTCCGTGCTTTGGCCAATTCCGATCCGGTGGCGCGCGGCTTCGTGCAGCTCGGCAACGCCCTCTTGATGCGCGGCAAGCTGTCGCCGACCTTGCGCGAACTCGCCATTCTGCGCGTCGGTTGGCTGTCGCGCGCGTCCTATGAGGTGTTCCAGCACGAGCGCATCGGCCGCGACGCCGGCCT
>JBBSNV010000370.1:0-3002 GCA_038260375.1 Reyranellales bacterium | reverse complement strand
GCCGGCGAGTGACCAGTCCGTCGGCCAAGCTCAACTGCCCCAGCTTCCGCTCGCTCATCGACACCTCCGTGATGGGACAGTATCGAATCACAAACACCACTATTTATGCAAACTTCCCGCAAGCGGGAGAAGGGCAAAGTTAGAGATCGCCTCTTTGCTATTTTAATTGCGATCTTTATCGAACGGGTTCTTGCCGCCTCGCACGGTGATGCGGATCGGCACACCCTGCAGGGCAAAGCGCTCGCGGATCGCGTTGACCATATAGCGCTGATAGCTTTCCGGCAGCGCGGTGGGTTGGCTGGCGAACACCGCGAAGGTCGGCGGGCGGGCCTTGGCCTGGGTCATGTAGCGAATCTTGATACGCCGGCCCTTGTTGAGCGGCGGCGGATGGCTTTCCAGCAACGGCGCGAGCCAGCGGTTGAGTTCGCCGGTGCCGACGCGCTTGTTCCACGCCGCGTGCACGCGCATCACGGCCGGCATCAGCTTCTCCAGCCCCTTGCCGGTCAGCGCCGAGAACACCACCGTGGGCACGCCGCGCATCTGCGCCAGCGAGGCCTCGAGCCGGTCCTCGAGCTTGCGCAGCGCCTTGGCCGGCTGGGAAATCGTGTCCCATTTGTTGACGGCGATTACCAGGCCGCGGCCTTCTTCTTCGACCAGCCGCGCGATCGCCAGATCCTGCTTCTCCAGCATCTGCTCGGCGTCGAGCACCAGCACGACAATCTCGGCGTATTGGATGGTGCGCAAAGTGTCGGCGACCGACAGCTTCTCCAGCTTCTCGAACACATTGGCGCGGCGGCGCATGCCGGCGGTATCGACCAGCCTGATCTTCTTGCCCTTCCACAGCCATTCGCTGGCGATGGCATCGCGCGTGATGCCGGCCTCGGGGCCGGTGAGCATGCGCTCCTCGCCCAACAGGCGATTGATGATGGTCGATTTGCCGACATTGGGCCGGCCGACGATCGCCAAATTCATCGACTTGTCGGGTTCTTCAGCGGTTTCGTCCGCCTCTTCGTCGCGCCGGTCGCGATCCTTGGCGAACGGCAGCAGCGCGTCGTACAGGTCGCTCAAGCCCTCGCCGTGCTCGGCCGATAACGCGAGCGGCTCGCCCAGGCCCAGGCCATGCGCCTCGCCCAACCCGGCGATCGCTGCCTTGCCCTCGCATTTATTGACGATCAGCAGCACAGGCCGGCTGAGCGTGCGCAGCAGATCGGCGAAGTGGCGATCGATCGGCTGCACACCGGCGCGGCCATCGATCAGGAACAGCACCACATCGGCTTTCTTGGCGGCGCGCTGGGCCTGCTGACTCATGCGCGATTCCAGTTTGGCTGGCGCTGCATCTTCCAGGCCGGCGGTATCGACGATGGTGAAGTCGAGATCGGCGATGCTGCCCGGCGCCTCGCGCCGGTCGCGCGTCACACCAGGCGTGTCGTCGACGATTGCCAGCCGCTTGCCAGCCAGGCGATTGAACAGGGTCGACTTGCCGACATTGGGCCGGCCCACGATGGCAACGGAGAAACTCATGAATCCACTATACCCGGTCCAGCGTGCTCGGTCCGATGGACCCGGGCGCGCTGCTGCATTCGGATTGCGTTAGCGCAGCGCGATCAGGTCGGCGTTGTCGGTCAGCAGATAGACCGTGTTGTTGGCCACGATCGGCGCCAACACCAGCGCCTGGCGCATGTCGAGGCTGCCCAGGATGCTGCCGTCATAGGGCGAGATCGCCAACATCTGGCCGTTCGAGCCCGCCACCAGCAAGCGATCGCCCGCCAGCACCGGACCGGCCCAGCGATAGGGATCGCTCTTCTTCTGCTCGTTGCGATATTGCGGCAGGTTGGTGACCCAGCGGATACGCCCGTCGTTGCGGTTGAGGCACACCACGTCGGCATCGTTGGTCAGCACATAGACCCAGTCGCCCGCGACCCAGGGCGTTTGCGTGCCGCCGATCTGCTTTTCCCAAACCCGGTTGCCGGTGCGCAGATCGACCGCCACCATCAAGCCGGCATTGCCGATGCCGAACACACGGCCGCGATCGATCACCGGCCGGCCGCTGATATCGGCCAAATTGGACACCGCGTCCGACCGCCGCGCCGCGACCAGGCTCTCGGTCCACAATGCGCGGCCCGAATCGATGCGCAACGCCACCAGCTCGCCCGACGAATACGGCGCGATCACATAATCGCCCGACGCGGCTGGGCTGGTGCCGCCCAACAGGCCAGCGTTCTCCGTCAGGCCGGTGTGATCCCACAGGCTCGTGCCGTCCACCGCATTCAAGGCGTGGGTCTGGTTGTCGATGCTGACCACGAACACGCGGTCGGCGAAGATGGTCGGCGCGCCGCGCACCGGGGCCGACACGTCGGAACGCCAGATTTCCTTGCCGCTGGCCGGATCGAGCGCGATCACTTGCGCGCCGCCGGTCGAGACGAACAGCCGGCCGCCGAAGAACGCCACGCCACCGCCGAAGCCTTCGCGGTCGCGGCTCTTGGGCCGACTGATATCGGACTGCCACACCAGCTTGCCGGTATTGGCGTCGTAGGCGCTGACCGTGTTGGTGGCGTCCTTGAGGAACACCTTGCCCACGGCCACCACCGGCGGCGCCAGGATGGCGCGCGAGGAGGACGAGCCGCTGCCGACGTTCTGGCGCCACACTACCTGCGGATTGTCGCCCAGTTGCAGATGCTGCATGGCGAAGCTGGGATAGCCGCCCGATTGCGGCCAGTCTTCGTTGACGAAGGGCCGCGGCAGGCGGACCTCTTCGTTGACGATCGATTCGTCTGGCTTCAAGGTGCGGTCGCGATCGAGCACCGAGATGCGTTCGCCCGGCAGCGGCGGCGCCTTGGAACTGCCGAACAGGCCGCAGCCGGAAACGGTCAGGCCGAGCAGCGCGACCAACAAAGCGCTTCGCAACATGGTCACTTGCCTTTCGTGTCTGGCGTTGGTGCAGCTTGTGGCCCAGCAGGAGGCGTCGCGGGAGCAGGCGCAACAGCGGGCGGCGCGGCGGGCGG
>JBBSNV010000369.1:0-3003 GCA_038260375.1 Reyranellales bacterium | reverse complement strand
TCCTGCGCGGCCTGCGCGCGCATGGTGGCCACGTGGTCAACGACGCCGAAGCCAAGAGCATCCTGCGCAAAGACGGCAAATGGATCGTCGAGACCCCGGCCGGCATTTTTAGTGCGCCGGTGCTGATCGATGCCGCCGGCGCCTGGTGCGATGAGATCGGCAAAATGGCCGGCGCCCAGCCGATCGGCCTGGTGCCCAAGCGGCGCACCGCCTTCACCTTCAACGGCCCGGCCGGCACCGACTACAACCATTTGCCGATGGCGCTGGACGCCGACGAGGAATTCTACGTCAAGCCCGAGGTCGGCCAGTTCCTGGCCTCGCCGGCCGACGAGACGCCGATGGAACCGTGCGACGTGCAGCCCGACGATTACGACATTGCCGAAGCGGTCGAGCAGATCGAGCAGCACACCAAGCTGCGCGTCAAGCGCATCAACAACAAATGGGCGGGCTTGCGCAGTTTCGTGGCCGACCGCTCGCCGGTGGTGGGCTACGATGACAAGGTCGAAGGATTGTTCTGGCTGGCTGGCCAGGGCGGCTACGGCATCCAGACCGCGCCGGCGATGGGCGAAGTCGCAGCTTCCTTGGCGTTGCGCCACGACATTCCGGCGCTGCCGAAAAAACTTGGTGTCACTGCCGCCGCGTTATCGCCCGCTCGCCTCCGCAAATAAGCTTATAGATTGCGGCAATCGAGCGCCGCCTTGCCATTGGCGCCGAACTTGTTCATCAGCGGCCCGATCATGGCGTTGACGATGTTGCGCGCATCGGGCAGCAGCCCCACGCACACCGCCTCGCCCTGCCACATCACCTGGCCGGTCGATTGATGATAGAGCAGCAGCGAAACGTAGATCGCGTTGGGCGCATCTGCTTGGGGCCAGATCGACAGGCGCACCGACGCATTGTCGTAACCGGGGATCGGCAGGTGAGGCGTCGACAGGCCGCGACCGCGCAGTTCCAGGCGCAGCGCGTAAGCCCCGCCCGGCGTCTGAGCGTAGCCGCGCAGCCGCAATTGGGCATTGATCGCTGCGCCGATCTGTTGGCTCACCGCGTCGTCGCCCAGGATCTCGGCTTTGAGCCAGGCGGTCTGCGGCACCGAGTAAAACTGCGGCGAGCGCGCCTCCCAACGACCGGCGGGACTTTGTGCGAAGGCCGAGCTGGACGCCAATAGAATGGCGGAAACGGCCAAGAACAGCGCCGTACTGCGCATTTTTCCCCCTCGAAAATTCTTAACACATCAGACGATTAGAGATCCAATGGGCTGGATTATTGGTCAGTTGCAAATTGCCTTCAACCCGAAGCTGTCGCCGATTTCGTATAGATCGATTGCATGTAACGCACTAATGATCGCGCGTAAATCGCTAGGCCGACGCCGTACCACGTTCGGGCCGCGATTAGGGCCGCGATTCGGGCCGCGGTTCGAGCCCGCCGCTCTTGACGATAAACTCGGCGATCATTGGTCGAAAAATGATAGCGAATAATAAGCAGGCTAGTCTCAGGCTGATGCGGCTACAAGCCCGCTGGTCGTCCGGGTATAAAATCCACCACACCGACGGGCACTCAAACGCCATGACCACGTGTCCCAGTCCGATGCTGCTCGACTTAGCTAGTTTGACAGGGGAGCCCACGTGAATCGGTCGCAGCCGGCCAGCAGAGCGGTGATTGCACTGAATCGTTTGAACGGTTCGGTGTGGTCCGACAAGCAGATTTACAACCGCACGCTTTAGCGCCTTTGTACTCATCGACTACGAACAGCCGGATCTTCGACAAGATGACTTTCACAGTCGCAAGATGCAGAAACTAGAACGGATGCCAACGATCTTGGCATAGATATATCCGCTCGCCTCTTAGTACAAAATGCCGCTTTTGCACTAAATCGCCTTTCGCACGAATGCCGACTTAGAGCAAAAGAGCCGGTCGAATCGTTCCTAGCGTATCGCCAGTTTATAGATCCGTTCGGCCGTGCCCGAGAACAGCGCGGCCTTCTCCCCGGCCGACGCCGAATCGGTCAAGCGCTGGAACGTATTCCACAGCGTGCTGTAGTCGATGCCGATTTTCTCGACCGGGAAATTGCTTTCCACCATGCAGCGCTCGACGCCGAACAGTGCGATGCAGGTCTCGACCCAAGGCAGCCAGGCCTGCGCCAGTTCGCTCGAACTTGGCGGCTGGTCGCGCGTCAGGTAATCGATCGCCGCTAGGCGGATCATCACCCCGCCCAGCTTGACTGTAACGTTGGCGCAGCGCGCCAGTTCGGCCATTGCCGCGCGCCACTGCGCGAACACCTCCGCACCACGACCGGCGTAAGAGCCGTACCCTAGCGGCGTGCCCATGTGGTTAAGCACGATCTGGGTCTGCGGGAAGGCGCGCGCCAGTTGCGTGATGTCGCCAAGCTGGGGATGAAACACCAGCGCGTCGAAACTCAAATCCATCGCGGCTAGGCTGCGCATGCCGTGGCGGAAGGCGTCGCTGCCATACAGGCTGGGCGTCTCGACATTGTTGCCGATGGTCGGATCGCCGTCCCACGATGCTGGCTGGCGGATGCCGCGAAACCGGCCACCGCCCGCCTCTATCTCGGCCTCGAGCGTGGCCGCCACGCGATCGCCCGCCAGATCGGCAAAGCCTACGATGCCGGCTGCGACGCGGCACGGACCATGGCCGCCGCGCTCGCTGGTGGCAGCGATGTCGGCTGCGAACTTCACTTCGTCGATCGCGCGCGCTGCCTCATCACCGGCATAGGTGCTGACGAACACCGTGGCCCGGACATTGTGATTGGCGCCGATATCCTTGGCGAACTCGGGCAGCAAGTAGCGATGGCCCGGCAAGTCCCACAGATGGTGATGCGCGTCGATGATCGGTAATCGCGGATCGAGAGCCGCTTCGCTGCGGCCGCGCGCCAGCCAGGCCTCGTCCGGTGCAAAGATCCGCCCGAAGGCGCGTTCGCTGCTGAACACCGAAGCCATGCGCCACTCTCCTGCCCAGTCTCCTGCCCAGTCTCCTGCCCAGTCTCCT
>JBBSNV010000368.1:0-3008 GCA_038260375.1 Reyranellales bacterium | reverse complement strand
CTGACTTGGATGACGCCGCCGCCGGCCGTGTCTTTTGCCCAAGCGCAAGCATTGCTGCGTCAGCTCGAAGCGCTCGATGGAGACAACCGTATCACCGCGCATGGTCGCAGACTGGCGGCGCTGCCAGTGCATCTGCGCCTGGCGCATATGATCGTCAAGGGCGGTGAGGTCGGCCTCGGCATCACCGCCAGTCGCGTCGCCGCGCTGTTGGAGGATCGCGACGTGTTGCGTGCCGAGCGCGGCAAGCGCCAGGCCGATCTGCGCTTGCGGCTTGAAGCATTGGCTTCACTGCAAAACAAAAGCGGCGCGGTGCATCGCGATCTGCAGCTCAACGAGCCGGCGGCGCGGCGGGCGCTGCGCCTGGCCGAGCGCTGGTCCAAACAGATGCGCTTTGCCGCGCGTGACGACGATGTTGCGCAGGCTGGATTGCTGCTGGCCTTCGCCTATCCCGATCGCATCGCCAAACGCCGACCCGGCGGCGAGCCGCGCTATGTCATGGCCAATGGCCGCGGCGCTGCGCTCGATGCCGCCGACAGTCTGGCGAGCGAGGCGTTCCTGGCGGTGGCCGAAATGGACGGCGCCGGTGCCGAAGGCGCGATCTATCTGGCTGCGCCGCTCGACAAGCGCGACATCGAAGAACATTTCGCCTCGCATATCGTCACGCGCGATGCGGTCGAATGGGACGAACGCAGCTCCAGCGTCCTGGCGCGCCGCCAGCGGCTGATCGGATTCTTGGTGCTGGATGACGCGCCGCTGAAGAAAGTGCCGGCCGAGTTGGTGGCGCAAGCGTTGCTCGAGGCTTTGCGCAAGCGTGGCATCGACGCATTGGCATTGTCGCCAGCGGCACAAGCTTTCAGGCAACGCGTTGCCGCCGTGCGCGTCATCAAAGGCGAAGGCTGGCCCGATCTGTCTGACGCCGGGCTGCTGGCGTCGCTCGAGCAATGGTTGGCGCCGCACCTGGATGGCGTCACCTCGCTCAACAAATTGCGTGCGCTCGATCTCGAAGCCGCCATCGGCGACCTGCTCGATTGGCAACAACGGCGTGACCTCGATCGCCTGGCGCCGACGCATATCGAAGTGCCGTCGGGCTCGCGCATCCGCATCGACTATAGCGATCGGGCCAAGCCGGTTTTGGCGGTCAAGCTGCAGGAGATGTTCGGCAGCCCGACCACGCCCAGCATCGTCGATGGCAGACTGGCGCTGACCTTGCATCTGCTGTCGCCGGCGGGGCGGCCGTTGCAAGTGACCAGCGATCTGGCCGGCTTCTGGGCCGGCAGTTACGCCGAGGTGCGGCGCGACATGCGTGGCCGTTATCCGCGCCATCCCTGGCCAGACGATCCGCTGGCCGCACCCCCGACAGCGCGCGCCAAACGACGCGGCACCTAAACCGCTGATTAGGAGTCAGCGCGCGGCAAACTTCTTCAGCCGCTCTTCCATGTCCGGGCCGCGGCCGGGGCTGGTGTCGCGCTCGTATTGCAGGCCGTCCACCAGCCCGTGGTCTTGGCCTTCGTTCACCAGGCGCTTGTCGGCGCGCAAAGTGTGCCAGGAATTAGCCACCATTTGGCGGGCCAACTCCATGCTGCGCTGGCGCAACTCGGCATCGGGCACGCATTGATTGGCTAGACCAATCAATGCCGCCTCGGCGCCGCTCACGACGCGGCCGGTCAACATCATCTCCTTGGCGCGCAACAGGCCGATGCGGCGCGGCAGGCGCTGGCTCATGCCCCACAACGGCGTCATGCCGAATTTGCCATGGGTATCGGCGAATTTGGCGCTGTCGGCTGCAATCAGCAGATCGCCGGCTAGGGCCAACTCGAGCCCGCCGGTGTAGCAATGGCCTTGCACCGCCACGATCACCGGCTGCGGCATCAACTCGATGGCGCGGATGGTGTCGGCTTGATAGGTCGGTGTCGGCGCATGCTCGCCCGCGCCAATCGCCTGCAGATCGTTGCCGGCGCAGAAGCTCCTGCCTTCGCCTTGCAACACCACGCAGCCAACTTTTTCGATCTCTCGAGCGATCGCATCGATATGCGCGCGCAACTCGACGAATAGCTTGGGGCTCAGCGCATTGAGCGCTTGCGGCCGGTTGAGCGTGAGTATGGCAATGCCATCGCTGTCCGCGCGTCGCACCAAAATGTCGGTCACGTAATCCTCCCGTTGTTTTTAAGATTATTGCCTGGGTCCCAAGCGCCCGTCATTCGGTGATATAAGGACGACCTTTCGCCGGAGACGCCGTGACACTTGTGTTGGAAAAACCCTACGCCACCTTGGCCGCGACCAGCCGGGGCCGACTGCATGCCGAGCCTGAGGCGGAAAATCGCACGCCCTATCAACGGGATAGGGACCGCATCGTCCATGCCACCGCGTTCCGTCGGCTCAAGCACAAGACGCAGGTTTTCGTTTATCACGAGGGCGATCATTACAGGACCAGGCTGACCCATTCGCTCGAAGTGGCACAAATCGCCCGCTCCTTGGCCCGCGCGCTGGGGCTGAACGAGGATTTGGCCGAAGCTTTGGCCTTGGCGCATGACCTTGGTCACACGCCGTTCGGCCATGCTGGCGAGGAAGCGCTCGATGCCGCGATGAAAGATTACGGCGGTTTCGATCACAACGCGCAGACCTTGCGTATCCTGACGCAGCTCGAACAGAAATACGCCGCCTTCGACGGCCTCAATTTGACTTGGGAAACCCTCGAGGGCGTGGTCAAGCATAACGGCCCGCTCACTGGAGCGACCGCCAAGAAAAAGCCGCTGCCGATCGCCATCGTCGAATACAACCGCCTGCAGGATTTGGAGATCGACACCTGGCCCGGCGCCGAGGCGCAGATCGCGGCGCTGTCCGACGACATCGCGTACAACAACCACGACATCGACGACGGCCTGCGCGCCGGTCTGTTCACCTTGGACGACATTTGCGGCATGCCGATCGTGATGGAGGTGGTGGCCGAAGTTAGGCGCCTTTATCCCGCGCTGGAAGAGTCGCGGGTGATCCATGAGACCACGCGGCGG
>JBBSNV010000367.1:0-3013 GCA_038260375.1 Reyranellales bacterium | reverse complement strand
GCAACGGCCTGCCTGTGCGTCTGCGCGACGTGGCCGCCGTCAATGACGGCGTCGAGAACGACCAGACCGCGAGCTGGTTCAACGGCACGCGCTCCATTCTGCTGGCCGTCTACCGCCAGCCCGACGCCAACACGGTGGCGGTGGTCGACAGGATCAAGGAGGTGCTGCCAAGCCTTGAAGCACAGGTGCCGCCTTCGGTCGATGTGACGGTGCTGATCGACCGGTCCCAGTCGATCCGCTCCTCGGTCGAGGACGTGCAGTTCACCCTTGGATTGGCGATCGTCCTCGTCATCCTGGTGATTTTCCTGTTCCTGCGCAGCCTGACCGCGACGATCATCCCCGCTATCGCGCTGCCAATCTCGCTGGTCGGCACGTTTGGCGGCATGTATCTGTTCGGCTACAGCATCGACAACCTGTCGCTCCTCGCCTTGACGCTTTCGGTCGGCTTCATCGTCGATGATGCCATCGTCATGCTTGAGAACATCGTGCGCCATGTCGAGGCGGGCGAGCCACCCGTCGAGGCCGCGCTGCGCGGCTCGCGCGAAATCGGCTTCACCATCGTCTCGATGACGGCCTCGCTGGTGGCGGTGTTCATCCCGGTGCTGTTCATGCAGGGCGTGGTGGGCCGGCTGCTCTTCGAATTCGCCGTAACCATTAGCATGGCGATCCTCGTGTCGGGCATTCTATCGCTGACCCTGACGCCAATGATGGCCAGCCGCCTGTTGCGCGCGCATGTCGCCAATTCGACGGTGAAACACGGCCGCCTCTACCGGTTGGCCGAAGGCATGTTCGACGGCCTGCTGGGCGGCTATCGCCGAGCCTTGGACGGCGCGCTGAAGCATCACCGCATCATGCTCGGCGTGACCTTCGCCACCTTAGGGCTGGCTTATGTCATGCTTAACCAGGTGCCGCGGGGATTTTTGCCGACCGAAGACACCGGCTTGATGTTTGCCATCACCGAGGCCGCGCAGGATATCTCCTTCGATTCGATGGTGGCGCATCAGCAGGCCGTGGCCAAAGTGCTGCAGAACGATCCCAACATCGAGATGATCAGTTCGTTCACCGGCAGCGGGCCGGGCCAGACCGGCAATTCGGGGCGCGTGTTCATGCGGCTCAAGCCGCGCGATCAGCGCACTATGGGCGTCGAGCAGCTGATCGCCTCGCTGCGGCCCAAACTGGCGGCGATTCCCGGCATCAACACGTTCCTGCAGCCGGTCACGAGCATCCGGTTGGGCGGGCGCCTGACCAAGAGCTTGTACCAATACACGATACAGGGCTCGGACCTGCCCGAGCTGTACCGCTGGGCCAAGACCTTGGAAGAACGCGTACGCGGCTTGCAGGGCTTCACCGACGTGACCAGCGACCTCCAGATATCAACGCCGCAGGCGCTGATCGAAATCGATCGCGACAAAGCCTCACTACTGGGCGTGACCGCCGCCCAGATCGAGGGCGCGCTGTACAGCGCCTACGGCAACCGCCAAGTCTCGACCATCTATACCCAGTCCAATCAGTATTGGGTGGTGCTGGAATTGTCGCCGCAGTTCCAGCGCGACCTGTCGGCCTTGTCGATGCTGTATGTGCGGTCAACCTCCGGCAAGCTGGTGCCGCTCGATGCGGTTTCGCGCCTCGTGCAGTCGGTCGGCCCGTTGACCGTCAACCACCAGGACCAGGTGCCGTCGGTCACGATCTCCTTCAATCTGCACGAGGGCGTGTCGCTGGGCGCCGGCATCGACTCGATCAAAGCGATGGAGCGCGAGGTCAACCTGCCGGCCTATTTGGTAACATCGTACCAGGGCACGGCGCAGATCTTCCAGGCCTCGCTGAAGGGCCTGGGTTGGCTGCTGCTGGCGGCGGTGGCGGTAATCTATGTCGTGCTGGGCATGCTGTACGAGGATTACATCCATCCGCTGACCATCCTGTCCGGCCTGCCATCGGCCGGCGTCGGCGCGCTACTCACGCTGTTGATCTTCAAGGTCGATCTCAATGTGATCTCGTTCATCGGCGTGATCATGCTCATAGGCATCGTCAAGAAAAATGCCATCATGATGATCGACTTCGCGCTCGACGCGCAACGCATCCAGGGCATGACGCCGGCCGAGGCGATCCGCGACGCCTGTCTCAAGCGCTTCCGGCCCATCATGATGACCACCATGGCCGCGATCACCGGCACCTTGCCGATCGCCATCGGCGTGGGCGCCGGCGCCGAGCTGCGTCAGCCGCTAGGCCTGGCGGTGGTGGGCGGATTGATAGTGTCGCAAGCGCTGACCCTGTTCATCACGCCGGTGGTCTATCTCTACATGGAGAAGCTGCGCGAGTTGATCGCGCGTAGCCGCGGACGCAGCGGCGCTGCCACTCGTCCCACCCCGGCCGAGTAACGCTTTAGTACGAGCGCGGAAGGCGGAGCACGTGCTCGGCGATGAAGCTCAGGATCAAATTGGTCGAGATCGGCGCCACGGTGTAGAGCCGCGCCTCGCGGAACTTGCGCTCGACGTCGTATTCCTCGGCGAAGCCAAAGCCGCCATGGGTCTGTACGCACATATCGGCCGCCGCCCACGACGCTTCCGACGCCAGCAGCTTGGCCATGTTGGCCTCGGCGCCGCAATTCTCACCCGCTTCGTAGAGCGATGCTGCGTGCTGCACCATCAGATTGGCGGCCTGCATCTGCGCGTAAGCCCGCGCGATCGGAAACTGGACACCTTGGTTCTGGCCGATCGGCCGCTTGAACACGTTGCGGTCTTTGGCATAGGCGGTGGCTTTTTCGATGAACCACTTGGCGTCGCCGATGCATTCGGCCGCGATCAGGATGCGCTCGGCATTCATGCCATCCAGGATGTAGCGGAACCCCTTGCCTTCTTCGCCGATCAGATTCTCGGCCGGCACTTTGAGGTTGTCGAAGAACACCTCTGTGGTGCCGTGATTCATCATGGTGCGGATCGGACGGATAGTCAGGCCGTTGCCGATCGCCTCGCGCATCTCGACCAGGAACACGCTCAAGCCTTCGGTGCGCTTGGCT
>JBBSNV010000366.1:0-3015 GCA_038260375.1 Reyranellales bacterium | reverse complement strand
GGCCGCCGCGATGGCCAAGGCGGTGGAAAATTATTGGCAGCATCCGCTGTCCGGCCTGGTGGTGACGCGCTATGGCCATGGGGCCGCTTGCCGCAAGATCGAAGTGATCGAGGCGGCGCATCCGGTGCCCGATGCCGCCGGTCGCGCAGCAGCCGGTCGCATCCTGCAAGCGGTGCAAGGCTTGAGCGCGGACGATCTGGTGATCGCGCTGATCTCAGGCGGCGGCTCGGCCTTGCTGGCACTGCCGGCCGAAGGCGTGTCGTTGGAAGACAAGCAGGCGGTCAACCGCGCGCTGTTGCGCTCGGGTGCACCAATCGGCGCTATGAACACCGTGCGCAAGCATCTCTCGGCGATCAAGGGTGGACGGCTGGCCGTCGCCGCCTATCCGGCGCGGCTGGCGGCGTTCGCCATCTCCGACGTGCCGGGCGACGACCCCGCGGTGATCGCTTCGGGCCCGACCGTGGCCGATCCCACGACGTTCGCCGATGCCCTTAAAGTGCTGGCGCAATATCAGATCGAGCCGCCGCCGAGTGTGCAGCAACATCTTGAGGCGGGAGCCAAAGGCACCATCGAGGAAACGCCCAAACCGGGCGATAAGCGACTGGTGCGCGCCACCACCGAAATCATCGCAGCCCCGGCGCGCTCGCTGCAGGCGGCGACGGCAATCGCCTGGGACCACGGCTACGAAATTCGCAACCTGGGCGACCTCATCGAAGGCGAAGCGCGCGAAGTGGCGGCCGAGCATGCCCAATTAGCGCTCGATTTATTGCAGTACGGCAAGCGCATGGCGCTGATCTCCGGTGGCGAGACCACGGTGACGGTGCACGGCCGAGGCCGCGGCGGGCGCAACTGCGAATATCTGCTCGCTTTGGCCGTGGCGCTCAAAGGCGCATCCCAGATCAGCGCCGTCGCTGGCGACACCGACGGCATCGATGGCTCCGAAGACAATGCCGGCGCCTTCGTGCTGCCCGACACTTTGGTGCGGGCGCGGGCGGCCAAACTCGACCCGCAGGCGCTGCTCGACGGCAACGACAGCTACCGGCTGTTCGCGGCGCTGGACGATTTGATCGTCACGGGGCCGACCCGTACCAACGTCAACGATTTCCGCGCTATACTGATCGGCTAAGATCCTGCCACATTTGGCGGCAACGATTGCCGCTCCCTCGCTTCGAACAGTTCACGATTCGCCATGCGCCGTCATCGTTTTACCAAGATCATCGCCACATTGGGCCCGGCCAGCTCCACGGCCGAGCGCATCCGCGCGCTGTTCGATGCCGGCGCCGACGTGTTCCGGCTCAATTTCAGCCACGGCACCGCTTCCGATCACGCCGAGCGGGTGAAAATCCTGCGCGCGCTGGAAAAGGAAGTCGGCCGGCCGGTCGGCATCCTGATGGATCTGCAAGGGCCCAAGCTGCGGCTGGGCAATTTCGCCGGCGGCAAGGCCGAGCTGAAAGCCGGCGATCGTTTCCGCCTCGAGTTGAACTGCACTGAAGGCGATGCCCGCACGGCCTGCTTGCCGCATCCCGAAGTGTTCAAAGCGTTGCAAGCCGGCAGCACCTTGCTGATCGATGACGGCAAGCTGCGGCTGCGTGTGGCCAAATCCGGTTCCGATTGGGCCGATACCGAAGTGGTGGTGGGCGGCACGGTGTCCAACCACAAGGGCGTCAACGTGCCCGACACCATCTTGCCGCTGTCGGCCATGACCGAGAAAGATTTCAAGGATCTCGACACCGGCATGGCGCTGGGCGTCGATTGGGTGGCGCTATCCTTCGTGCAGCGCGCCCAAGACGTGGCCGAATTGCGCAAGCTGGTGGCCGGGCGCGCCGCGGTGATGGCCAAGCTGGAGAAGCCCGCCGCGATCGAGCATCTGGCCGAAATCCTTGAACTGTCCGACGCCATCATGGTAGCGCGCGGCGATCTTGGTGTGGAGATGCCGCCGGAGGACGTGCCGCCGACCCAGAAATCGATCCTGCGCGCTTGCCACGCCACTGGCACACCGGCCGTAGTGGCGACGCAGATGCTGGAATCGATGATCCATGCCGCGACGCCGACCCGCGCCGAAGCGTCCGACGTCGCCACTGCGGTTTATGACGGCGCCGATGCGGTGATGCTGTCGGCGGAAACGGCATCGGGCGAATATCCGGTCGAAGCCGTGCGCATGATGGACCGCATTCTGACGCGGGTGGAGCGCGACCCGATCTATCGCCAGTTGGCCAATGCCGGCCGCGCCGAGCCTGAAGCCACTACTGCCGACGCCATTTCGGCTGCGGCACGGCAATGCGCGCATACTTTGTCGGCGGCGGCGATCGTCACCTACACGACGTCGGGCTCGACCACGTTGCGTGCGGCGCGCGAACGGCCCGACGTGCCGATCCTATGCCTGACGCCCAAGCTGGAGACCGCGCGCAAGCTTGCTTTGGTGTGGGGCGTGCATTCGGTGCAGACCGAGGACGCGCATAATTTCGCCGACATGGTGGGCAAGGCGCAGCGCGCGGCTTTGGACGAAGGCATCGCCCAGGACGGCCAGCGCCTGGTGATCACGGCCGGCGTTCCGTTCGGCACCCCCGGCGCCACCAACATCTTGCGCATCGCCTATGTCGATGCGGGGAAGAAGTAATCTCCGAAAGATTGCGCGTTTACACCTCGCCCCGCTTTAGCAGGGATAGGGAGGGGCCCGTCGCGCTAGCGATGGGTGGGTGAGAGGCATCACGCCCCAATGAACACGCCCCTCACCCGCTCGTGCTTTGCACTCGCGACCTCTCCGCGTTAAGAACGGGGAGAGGTACATATCACTTCCCTCTTAAATCGATCACGCGTCTGGCCTTGCCGATCGAGCGCTCGATGCGACCGATCTCGACGATCTCGACAGAGCACGTAACGCCGACCAGCTCCTTGATGCGCCGAACCAGTCCGCCGGCGAGTTCACCGCGCGCATTCTCATCGTTCAGATGCGCGCGCGGTTCGACCAGCACCGACAGATCGTCGAGCCGACCGTCGCGACGCAGTTCCAGCACG
>JBBSNV010000365.1:0-3045 GCA_038260375.1 Reyranellales bacterium | reverse complement strand
GTTCTTCGTTCGCCTGGGCAAGAGCGGCAACATCATGGGCGCGATGTACAAGGGCCTGATCGTGGCCGCTGTGCTTTCGATCCCGGCTTTCTACTTTGTCACCTATTGGATCGTCGGCACCAACACGGCTTTGACCGTGGCCGGCAAGACCTTCACCGGAATGTCGTTGTTCTGGTGCTCGCTGGTCGGCTTGGCAGTCACCGGCCTGATCGTGTGGGTTACCGAATACTACACCGGCATCGGCTATCGCCCGGTGCGTTCGGTGGCACAGGCTTCGGTCACCGGTCACGGCACCAATGTGATCCAAGGCCTCGCCATTTCGATGGAAGCCACGGCGCTGCCGGCTTTGACCATCTGCGCCGGCATCATTGCCTGCTATTTGCTCGCTGGCCTGTTCGGTATCGCCATCGCCACCACCGCCATGCTGGCGTTGGCTGGTGTGATCGTGGCGCTCGATGCCTATGGCCCGGTCACCGACAATGCCGGCGGCATTGCCGAAATGGCCGGCCTGCCCAAGGAAGTGCGCAAGAACACCGATGCGCTCGATGCGGTCGGCAACACCACCAAGGCCGTGACCAAGGGCTATGCCATTGGCTCCGCCGGTCTCGGTGCATTGGTGCTGTTCACAGCCTACACGTCGGATCTCGACTTCTTCATCTCGCAGGGCAAGCTGGGCGTCACGGCGGTCGAGTTCTCGCTGAAGAACCCGTATGTCGTGGTCGGCCTGCTGCTGGGTGGCTTGCTGCCTTATTTGTTCGGCGGCATTTCTATGACCGCGGTCGGCCGTGCGGCTGGCTCGGTGGTGGTTGAAGTGCGTCGTCAGTTCAAGGAGATCCCCGGCATCATGGCTGGTACGGCCAAGCCCGATTACGGCAAAGCCGTCGACATGCTGACCAAGGCCGCGATCAAGGAAATGATCATTCCGTCGCTGTTGCCGGTGCTGTCGCCGATCGCGCTGTTCTTCCTGATGAGCTGGATCGGCGGCCGCGCGAACGGCTTCGCCGCTTTGGGCGCCATGCTGCTGGGCGTGATCGTGACTGGCCTGTTCGTCGCCATCTCGATGACAGCGGGCGGCGGCGCCTGGGACAACGCCAAGAAGTCGTTCGAAGACGGTTTCGTCGACGATGCCGGCGTTACGCACATGAAGGGTTCCGATGCCCACAAGGCTTCGGTTACCGGCGACACCGTAGGCGATCCGTACAAGGACACTTCGGGCCCAGCCGTGAACCCGATGATCAAGATCACCAACATCGTGGCGCTGCTGCTGTTGGCGGTGCTGGCGCACTGATCGCGCCGGCAACGATCTGCAAAAGAACCCCGGAGCTTGCTCTGGGGTTTTTCTTTTCGTTCTACAGCCCAGACGATTATCGAGGCGTGCCGGGCGCGCGAGGCGGGCCTTGCGGCGTGGAGCCGCCGCCGCTGAATTTGCCGACATTGCCGAATACCTGTTCGATCAAGGTCAGCTCTTTGCCCGCCGTGGGTGTCTGGCGCGAAACCATGGCTACCGCCTTGCCGTCCTTCAGCGTGTAAGTCTGCATGTCGTTGAGCACGCCGGTTTTGCCGAATTTCAGGGCGATCACCTTTTGGTCGATCGTTTCGGGCGCGTAAAACGCCACCGTCTCGGTGCGCTGGCTGATGTAATACCAGGTCTCGTCGTCGAATGTGGCGGTGGTCGAGGGGCTGCCCAGAAGCTGCAGCACGTCGTCGCGCGTTTGCTTGCCGACTTCGAGCTTCTCGATCGTGCCTGGGGTGGCAACATGGCCGCGCGTATCGACGCGCGGCGTGCAGGCGGTCAGTGCCAGCGCAAGACAGGCAGCGCCGAGCAGGAAGCTATGGGTGATACGCATTGGTCCTACGCCAAATAAGGGAATATCAGCCGGCCTTATCGCAAGCGATTGTGGCCAACCGCGGGCAGGGTGCCGCGCAGGTCGGTGCCTGTCAACGCTGCTGCATCGCCATTAGAGGCTGCAGAGCGCGGCGCATTGGCTCTGTTCGCGCTGCTTACTTGCTGCTACCTGATCCCGATGTTCGGTATTTTCCGTCGCGATCCCTATCAGGCCCAAGCCGCGCAGCTTTACGCCGTATTGGCGGAACAGGCGCGCCAGCGGGCGTTTTTCGCCGAGTTGGGCGTGCCCGATACTGTCGACGGCCGATTCGATCTGCTGAGCCTGCATACGGCGCTGGCGATCGACCGGCTGGCCGGCGACACCGACGGGGTGGCGTTCAGCCAGTCGCTGTTCGATGCCATGTTCCGCCACCTCGATCTCGCCTTGCGCGAGATGGGAGTACAAGACTTAGGTGTAGGCCGGCGCATCAAGATCATGGCCGCAGGCTTTCATGGCCGCAGCCTGGCGCTGCGTGAGGCGCTGAAAGGCGACGATCAAGCCTTGGCCGCGGTTCTGACGCGCAATGTCTTTGGCGCTGTCACCACGCCACCGGCCGGCCCCACAGTCAGGCTCGGCGCCTATGTTCGGGCCACGGCGAATCGCCTGGCCTTGCATTCGCGCCAGGAGATATTGTCCGGCAAGATCGACTTTCCGACAATCTAACCTCTCCATCGACATTAAGATATTTCGTTATTCATCTGTATTATAAGGTTCTTTTTATTTTTCCCTTTGCGCGACGCGTGCAGCCACTTAAGTTCATGTCATGAAATCCCACAACAATCCTTCAGGCCTGCATCTCACCATTTTCCTGGCCGACCTCAGGGACGAGCCCGTGCACTTTCATATCGTGGCGACCGAGGCCGAACGGCAGGATCTAGCCCAACGCTTCGGCCTACGCGCGCTCTCGGCGCTGGTGGCCGATATAACCGTGGCGCAGCTTCAGGGCGGTGTTGCTTTGCGTGTCGAGGGCCGGCTCGAGGCCGACCTGACCCAGGCCTGCGTCGTGTCGCTGGAGTCGGTGCAGCAGCATATCGACGACAGTTTTTGCCTGGATTTCGGCGAACCGGCCGATGTCTTGGACACCGAAACCGGCGAATTGCTGCTGGCGGTCGACCCCAATGCCCCCGAGCCCATGCCGCACGGCGAGCTGGATTTGGGC
>JBBSNV010000364.1:0-3073 GCA_038260375.1 Reyranellales bacterium | reverse complement strand
TTGGCGATTGCGGTGAGTGAGGCGTTCGAGCGCGCCAAGCGCCGTCGTGCTGCGTTGGATTACGAAGACCTGATCGAACATACCCGCGGCTTGTTGGCGGGCGACGGCGCGCCCAGTTGGGTGTTGTTCAAGCTCGATGGCGGTTTCGACCATGTCTTGATCGACGAGGCCCAAGACACCAGCCCGGCGCAATGGGAAGTGGTGCGCCGGCTGACCGATGAATTCTTCGCCGGCGAGACTAGGCGCGACCAGCCGCGCACTTTGTTCGTGGTCGGCGATTCGAAGCAGTCGATCTATTCCTTCCAGGGCGCCGAGCCGCGCCAGTTCGTGGCCATGCGGCATTTCTTCGAGCAGCGCATCCAAGACGCCCGCCAGTCCTGGGAAAAGGTGCCGCTGATCGCCTCGTTCCGTTCCACCGCCGCGGTGTTGAGCGCGGTCGATGTCGTGTTCGCCGCTGGGGCCGCGCGCGAGGGCGTGGCGGAAAGCGACGAGCGCGAGATCGAGCATCGCGCCGTGCGCATTGGCGAGGCCGGCCGGGTCGAGCTGTGGCCGCTGGTCGAGCCGCTGCCCGATCAGGCGGTCGATCCGTGGCAGGATCCCACCGAGCAGGAAGGCGAGCTGCCGCCCTATCGCCGCCTGGCGCGGCTGATGGCGGCGCATATAAGCCGTCAGATCGATCACGAGTTGCTGCCGTCGCGCAATCGCAAAATCCAGGCACGCGATATCATGGTGCTGGTGCAGCGGCGCAACGATTTCGTCGAAGCTTTGGTGCGCGAGTTGAAGGAAAAAGGCGTGGGCGTCGCCGGCGTCGATCGGCTTAAGTTGACCGGCCATATCGCGGTGATGGATTTAGTGGCGCTGGGCCAAGCGGCGCTGCTGCCGGGCGACGACCTGACCTTGGCCACGGTGTTGAAAGGGCCGCTGATTGGCCTCAGCGAAGAACAATTATTCGAGTTGTGCTGGCCGCGCGAAAGCTCGGTGTGGAACGAGTTGCGCCTGCGCGCCGCCAAAGGCGAGGCGCCGTACAAGGAAGCGTTCGATTTCCTGGCGGCGCTGTTCGCGCGCGCCGATTTCACGCCGCCGTTCGAGTTCTATAGCGAATTGTTGGGCCGCCATGGCGGGCGTCGCAAATTGTTGCAGCGGTTGGGACCGGAAGCAGCCGACCCGATCGACGAATTCCTCAATCTGGCTCTGGCGCATCAGAAGAACGGCGCGCCTTCGTTGCAGGGCTTCCTGCATTGGCTGGCGGTGGGCGAGCCGGTGATCAAGCGCGAGTTGGAGCAATCGCCGCGCGATGAGGTGCGCATCCTGACCGTGCACGGCGCCAAGGGCCTGCAGGCGCCGATCGTCTATCTGCCCGACACCACCTTCGATCCGCTGCGTCGCGCCGAACCGATGGTGCCGGCGGCGCTCGACGATCATGGCTTGTTGATCTGGCGGGGATCGAAGGACGATAGTGACGACAAGGCCGACGAATTCCACCAAGAGCGCCAATCGCGCCGGCGCGAGGAAGCCAACCGGTTGCTTTATGTGGCGATGACCCGCGCCGCCGACCGGCTCTATGTCTGCGGCTATAAAGGCCCGCGCGATATTCCAACCAATTGCTGGTATCGGTTGGTGCAGGGCGCGTTGGAACGCAACTCGATCGAAGGCAGCGAGCGCGAAGCACCCGATCTCATTCCGTTGCGCCTGCCGTTCACCCTGGGTAAGGAGCTGATCGACGACAGCGCCATGAGCGGCGAAATGCTGCGGCTGGAGAATCGCGACCGTTGGCGGCCGGTGCAGAAGAAGCTGGCGGCGCAATCCGAACTGAAAGCGCTGCCCGAATGGTCGCGCGCCATGCCGCGGCCCGAGCCGGTGCCGCCCAAGCCGCTGGCGCCGTCGCGCAGCGAAGGCGATGTGTTGGCTGAGGCCGCCGAGCCTGCCGCGCTATCGCCGCTCGAGCCCGACGGCACACAGCGGTTCAAGCGCGGGCTGATCATTCATCGTTTGTTGCAATTATTGCCGGAGCTGCCGGTGGCGCAGCGCGAAGCGGCCGCCCAGCGTTTCCTGGAGCGGCCGGCTTTGGGCCTCGATGCCGCCCAGCAACAGGCTTGGGCTGCCGAGACATTGGCGGTGCTGCAGCAAGCGGATTTCGCTGCGCTGTTTGCGCCGGGCTCGCGCGCCGAGGTGCCGCTATCGGGCACCATCGCAGGCCGGCACGGGCCTTACGTGGTGTCAGGCCAGATCGACCGGTTGCTGGTGGCGCCCGACCGCATCGTCGCAGTCGATTACAAGACCAACCGCCCGCCGCCGCAGAACTTGGCCGAGGTGCCGGCGTTATACTTGCGTCAGATGGCGGCTTATCGTGCGCTGCTGCAGGAGATTTGGCCGGGCCGGCCGGTCGAATGCGTGTTGTTGTGGACCGACGGGCCGGCGCTGATGGCGGTGCCGGAAGCCCTGCTGGATACCCATAAGCCATAGATTTTGTGGGCATTTCAGGCGGGTTGACCCAACCCCTGTGGCTACCTAGATTCTATGCCTACGGCGAGCGGCACCCTTCGAGGAGCAAGAATATGGCGACTGAAAAAACCACCGATCAGACCTTCGAGCAGGACGTGCTGAAAGCCAACGGTCCCGTGTTGGTCGATTTCTGGGCCGAATGGTGCGGCCCGTGCAAGATGATCGGACCGGCGCTGGAAGACATTTCCGGCGAGCTGGGCGACAAGCTGAAGGTCGTGAAACTGAACATCGACGAGAATCCGATGGTGCCGTCGAAATACGGCATCCGCTCGATCCCGACCCTGATCATGTTCAAGGACGGCAAGCCCGCGGCGCAGAAGATCGGCGCCGAGCCCAAGGCGCGGCTGGCGCAATGGATCCAGTCGGTGCTCTAATACATTACTGGTAGTGAGTGCAAAAGGCCTGCTTCGGCGGGCTTTTTTTATCTTGAGGGAATGCGCCGTTTAGAATCCCGGCGGCGGCACGAAGCCCTGGTATTCGCGCTCCAGCATCGATGCAAAGGCGATCGACTCGCGGTCGCGATAATGGCCGGCCACGATCTGCACCCCGACTGGCAAGCCCTCGTTGGTGA
>JBBSNV010000363.1:0-3073 GCA_038260375.1 Reyranellales bacterium | reverse complement strand
CCATTTCTTGATCGGGTAGCGCAGCGCCACAGGCTCGATCGCCGCCAGAAGCCCGCGTATCACCAGCATCAAGAATGCGGCAACGATCGCCAGGTGCAAACCCGACACCGCCAACAGATGCGCCAGACCCGAATCGCGCATGGCTTGCAGCACGTCTTTGGGAATGCCGTTCTGCTCGCCGGTCAGCAACGCCGCGGCCATGCCGCCTTCGCCGTTATGCTTGTTGTCGCTATCGAGCGTGATCAGACGTTGCGTGACGCGCTGGCGCAATCGGTTGAACCAGGTCGTCAAGCTGTCGTGCTGCGCCGGCTGCACCACGCTGGGCACGGACAGGCTGAAGCCGACGCCGCCCAGTTGCCGAAACCAGGCGTCGCGCTGGAAGTCGTAAGCGCCCGGCGCGACGGGGCTTTGCGGCGGAGAAAGCTGTATGGTGAGCTTGATGCGGTCGCCGACCTCAACACCGTTGCCGCCCTGGCGCGACACCACGCGGATGCGCCGCGGCAGGTCTTCGCGCCGGCTGTTACCGAAGTTCAATTGATCGAGGGTCAAGCGCACGCCGTTGGGCAGCGGATCGGCTTCTAGCAAGCGGCCTTCGACTGTGATCGGTCCCAATTCGCGCGTCAGCGCCGGCGCTCTGACTTGTTCGACGCGGAATTTGGCCAGGCCCGCGCCCAGCGCCAGCGACAACAGCGCAATGGCAGGCAGCCACAACACGATGCGGTGTCGCGCCAAGATTGCAACCAGACCTGCGATAACGGCGGTTACGAGAAACGGCCAGAGCGGCGGCTCGAATGGAAGTTGGAAATAAATCGCCACGCCGGTGCCCACGCCAACCGGCAGCCACAAAATCCAGCGCTGCCGTTCCTCCGACAGATTGTGGCGCAGCGCCAGGAGCCACAATCGCAAGGGCTTTGACAGGAAATCGAGCGTCACTATGCTACGCCGCTTTCGCCGCTCCGCGGCGGGGCGCTCTGGCCGCTCCGCGGCGGGGCGCTTTGGCTGCTCCGCGGTGGGGCGCCTCCGCCGCCATTCGCTTCATTTGTCGAAAGCTGGTTCATGACCGTCGTTGCCCGTTTTGCCCCCTCGCCCACCGGATTTTTGCATATCGGCGGTGCACGCACTGCGCTGTTCAATTGGCTGTTCGCTCGCCATCACGGCGGCAAGTATCGCCTGCGCATCGAGGATACCGACCGCACCCGCTCCACCAAAGAGGCGATCGACGCCATTGTCGAGGGCCTGACGTGGCTGGGGCTGGATTGGGACGACGCCACGGTGCTCCAGTTCGCCCAGGCCGGGCGGCACGCGGCGGTGGCGCACGAGATGCTGGCCAAGGGCCAAGCCTATTATTGCTACTGCACGCCAGAAGAGCTGCAGGCAATGCGTGACCTGGCCAAAGCCGAGAAGCGGCCGCCGCGCTACGACGGGCGCTGGCGCGACCGCGATCCCAAAGAAGCGCCGCCCGGCATCAAGCCGGTGATCCGGCTCAAGGCGCCACAGGACGGCGAGACGGTGGTCGACGATCTGGTGCAAGGCAAAGTCACCGTTGCCAATGCGCAGCTCGACGACATGGTGCTGCTGCGTGGCGATGGCACGCCGACTTACATGCTGGCGGTGGTGGTAGACGATCACGACATGAGTATCACCCATGTGATCCGAGGCGACGATCACCTCAACAACACCTTCCGCCAGATCCAGGTCTATCGCGCCATGGGCTGGGAGGTACCCCACTTCGCGCATATCCCGCTGATTCACGGCACCGATGGCGCCAAGCTGTCGAAGCGGCACGGCGCGTTGGGCGTCGACGCCTATCGCGACATGGGTTTCCTGCCAGCGGCGCTGCGCAATTACCTGCTCCGGTTGGGTTGGAGCCATGGCGACGAGGAGATCATCTCGACCAAGCAGGCAATCGAGTGGTTCGACCTGGCCAATGTCGGCCGCTCGGCCGCGCGCTTCGACATGGATAAGCTCACAAACCTCAATGCGCATTATTTGCGCGAGACGCCGGATGCGGAGTTGCTCGCGCTGGTGCGCGCGCGGTTGGTCGCGGCGGTTGGAGCGTTGACGCCGGAACTGGAAGCTCGTGTGTTGCGCGGCATGAACGGCGTCAAGCAGCGCTCGCGCACCTTGAACGAGCTCTCGGAAAATCTGCGCTTCTACGCAAAGCATGGTGCAATCGAGCTCGACGCCAAGGCGGCGGCGGTGTTGACCGCGGACAACAGGGCTCTGCTGCGCGACGTTCACACTGTGTTGAATGGGGTCGTCGATTGGACCGAAGCCTGCCTTGAAGCGGCTGTCAAGATTTTCGCCGAAAGCCGCGGCGTCAAGCTGGGCAATGTGGCGCAGCCGCTGCGTGCGGCGCTGACCGGCAGTTCGGTTTCGCCCGGTATTTTCGAGGTCCTGGCGGTGCTGGGCCGCGAAGATTCGCTGGCCAGGTTGATTGCCTGAATCAATGTTTTATGCGGCATGCTGCAATTGCGAATGGCCGTCAAAGTTACTAAGGTAGCGGCCAAATTCGGCACATTTAAGCGGGTAGGAAGACAATGAAGAAAACCATCAAACAGTCAGCCAAAAACAAAGCCGCCACTAAGCCCGCCGCCAAGTCCGTTGCCAAGCAAGCGCCGCTCAAACCAGCCGTCAAGTCGGCCGGCAAAGCCGCCAGCGCTTCGCCGAAAGAAGCCATGACGTTGAGCCAAAGCGGCGGCGGCTCGTCCTGGACCCTGCCGGTGATGTCGGGGACCCTGGGCCCCAAGGTGATCGACGTGCGCAAGCTCTATAGCGAGACCGATTACTTCACCTACGACCCCGGCTTCACCTCGACAGCGTCGTGCCAGTCGAAGATCACTTTCATCGACGGCGACAAGGGCATCCTGCTGCATCGCGGCTACGACATCGCCGACCTGGCGGAAAAATCCGACTTTATGGAAGTGGCTTATCTGCTGCTGAACGGCGAATTGCCCAACGCCCAGGAGAAGGACAAATTCGCCTACGACATCTCGCGCCACACCATGTTGCACGAGCAGATTTTGTTCTTTTATCGCGGCTTCCGCCGCGACGCCCATCCCATGGCGATCAT
>JBBSNV010000362.1:0-3079 GCA_038260375.1 Reyranellales bacterium | reverse complement strand
CATAGAGCAGCAGCAAATAGCGGCAACATCGCCGAGCCCCCGGAGAAGTGCAGCCACTGGTTATACTTTTCGTATTGTGGCGAGGTCGGCGCCGGCATCAGCTTGCCCTTGCCGTATTTGCGGATCAGGTAATCGACGATGGCGCCGGACTCGGCCACGGTGATATCGCCGTCGGTGATCACCGGCGACTTGCCCAGCGGATGCACCTTCTTCAATTCCGGCGGCGCCAGGCGTGTGGTGGCGTCGCGCTGGTAATTGACGATCTCGTAGTCCAGGCCAAGTTCTTCGAGCAGCCACAGAATACGCTGCGAACGCGAGTTGTTGAGGTGATGAACCTTGATCATAGAATTCCCGTTGTGGCTGTTGTTACTGCGCCGCGACGCCGAGCTGGTCCCGCAGTCGAGCGGCGGCGAAGCCGTCCTCAATCATGGTGCGCTGCATAACGCGCCGGTATTGGGGATCGGACGGCGTGGCGCGATGCAACAGGCAGCGATTGTCCCAGAACACCAGATCGCCCGGCTGCCAGGCATGGCTATAAATGAACCGCGGCTGGGTCGCAAAGTCGTTGAGCTCCTGCACCAAAGCCCTGCCTGTTTCTTCGGCCATGCCGTCGATGCTTCGGGTCATGCCTTCGCTGACATAGAGCGCAGTGCGGCCGGTTTCCGGATGAACCCGCGCCAGACGATGACACACCGGCGGCAATGCCGCCTTCTCCAGATCGGTCAAAGGCGCGCGGTCTTTGTAAAAAGTCTGCCACGCCCAGGTGTAATCGTGGACGCCGGATCGCTGATCCACGATCTTGCGGCGCGCATCGGGCAACGCATCGTAGGCGGCATACATGCTGGCGAATTCCGTGTTGGCGCCTTCGGGCGGGCACTCGATGCCGTAAAGCAAAGTGCCCAGCGCCGGCACCGGCTTGTAGGACTGGTCGGAATGCCATTCGAAGCCCGCGCGCGAGGCGCCGACATTGACCGCGCCATTTTTGATGTTGGTCATCACCATCACTTCGGGATGATCGGGATGGCGAAAGCGCGCGATGGCGTGGCTCATCAACTTGCCAAAGCGAGCGCTTAAAATCTTCTGGCGCTCAGGCGACAGCTCCTGGCCACGGCACACGATGACGCCGAACTCCAGATGCGCGGCATGGATTTCGCCGAACACTTCGTCGGGCAAATCGCGCGACAGATCCACGCCGAGAATCTCCGCGCCCAACGCCGACGCGACGGGCTTAACGCCGATATGCCGATATTTCGACGATGTTTTGGCCATGGCGAGCCTCCCGATCGGCAGCTTAAAGCCTCCTGCCCGTCTGACAAGCAGGCTCTACGGCAAATCGCGCGCCAGCCGGAAACCTAGATTGTTGAGCCGGTAATGCGGCGGGCCCCAATCGCGATTGGCCGAGCGCAAATTGTTGGGGCCACTCAGCCAGGCGCCGCCGCGATCCACGTGGTCGCAGCCGGCTTTGCCTTTCACAGCACCGCCGTCGCGCGGTGCTGCGGCATAGCTAGCCTTGTAGCAATCCTGGGTCCATTCCCAGACATTGCCGTGCATATCGTAGAGGCCGAACTTGTTGGGCAGCTTTTGTCCCACCGGATGACTGGTACCGCCGGAATTGGTCTCGAGCCAGCCATAGCTCGGCAGCTGGGCGATATCGTCGCCGAAAGAATATGCCGCGTTGCTGCCGGCACGGGCGGCATATTCCCACTCCGCTTCGGTGGGCAAGCGATAGCGTTTGCCGGTTAGCGCATTCAGCTTCCGAATGAAAACTTGAGTATCGTCCCACGACACTGAATCTACCGGCAAAGATGGCCCCTTATTGACGCTGGGATTGTCGCCCATGATCGCGGTCCATAGCGCTTGGGCAACTTCGTATTTGCCCAAGGCAAATGCTTTAAGCGTAACCGGACGCGGCGGCAGCTCGTCGTTGGCGATCTTGGACGCCGCGCTGGCGTTCTGCTTGACGGAGCCCATGGTAAAATTACCGCCAGGAAGCCGGACCATCTCGGGGCAATCGGCGCAGTCTTTGAAAGTGTTCTGAGCCAATGCCGGAGCGCCAACCAACGGCAACGCCAAGCACGCCGTCCCAAGCAATTGCCGCGCGCTGGCCATAGCCGTTCCCCCATTAGTCTTGCTGTTGGCGCCATAGTTATTGGTCCTGGTCCGGAAAGAAAGACCAAACTGACGGCCCAGCGGACCGAATAGCCCACCGCGACGGACTTATGTGATCAGCACGATCGCCGCGTAGTGGCAGGCGGCCGCTGCCAGCACGAAGCCGTGCCAAATCGCATTGTGAAAGCGCAGCCGCTCCCAGACGTGGAACGCCACGCCGGCGGAATAGATCGCCCCGCCCACGGCGACTAAAATCAACGCAGCGGTCGGCATGGTGTCGAGCAACGGACCGATGGCGAAAATGCCCAGCCAGCCCAACGCCAAATAAAGCACGATCGCCAACCGGTCGAAGCGGCGGGGGAAATTCAACTTCAACCACACGCCGGCCAAGGCGATCGCCCACACCGCCGCGGCCAACCATAGCGACCAGGCGCCTGCAACGCGGCCCAAGGTCAACGGCGAATAGGTGCCGGCGATCATCAGGAAGATGGCGGAATGGTCGAGGCGCCGCAGCCATTCGCGGCGTGGAGATGCCGGCCAGAGATTGTACGCGGCGGAGAAGCTCAACATCGCCAACAGGCCAAAGATGTAGAGCACGATCGACAAGCCGGCCATGAAGCTCGACGCCTGCACGATACGGGGCACCAGCACGGCGGCGCCGACGACGCCCATCGCTACGCCCAAGACATGGATTGCGGCATCGGCAAACAACTCGGGCCGATCGTTGATTCGAGCGGACATCGGAATTCCCAACGAAAACGGATACCGATTCTGCGATAGAATAATGGCGGAGGGGATGAGATTCGAACTCACGATAGGGCTTAACACCCTCTAACGGTTTAGCAAACCGTCGCCTTCAGCCACTCGGCCACCCCTCCGCAAGGGTGTGAAGTTGCACGACGTATGCAGCGCGTTCTTAGCGGGGCGGACCCGGGGGGGCAAGCGGCCCCGCGCCGGTTCCGCAGCCGGT
>JBBSNV010000361.1:0-3095 GCA_038260375.1 Reyranellales bacterium | reverse complement strand
TGCAGCCGGTGCCGGCGGCGGTCACCGCCTGGCGATAGATTTTGTCCTGCACGTCGCCCGCGGCGTAGACGCCTGGAATATCGGTCGCGGTGGTGCCGGGCGTGGTGATCAAGTAGCCCTCTTTGTCCATGCGCAGCTTGTTCTTGAACAGCTCAGTGTTGGGCGTGTGGCCGATGGCGATGAACACGCCATCGGTGACGACTTCCTGGGTCGTGCCGTTGCCGACATGCTTGAGCCGCACGCTGGTCACCGTCGCGGGATCGCCGCTGCCCAGCACCTCGTCGAGCGCGTGATCCCAGATCACCGAAATCTTCGGGTGGGTGAACAGTCGGTCCTGCAGAATTTTTTCCGCGCGCAACGAATTGCGCCGATGCACGAGCGTGACCTTGCTGGCGTGATTGGTCAGGTACAGTGCCTCTTCGACCGCGGTATTGCCGCCGCCCACCACCACAACTTGCTTGCCGCGAAAGAAGAAGCCGTCACAAGTGGCACAGGCCGACACACCGGCGCCGCGATATTTCTCTTCCGACGGCAGGCCGAGCCAGCGCGCCGAAGCGCCGGTGCTGATCACCACCGTCTCGCCGATATAGCGATCGCCGCTGTCGCCGATGCAGACGAATGGCCGGCGCGAGAAATCGACCTCGACGATGGTGTCCATGATTACTTGTGCGCCGACATGCTCGGCCTGGCGCTGCATTTGCTCCATCAGCCACGGGCCTTGGATCACGCTCTCGTAGCCGGGGTAGTTTTCGACATCGGTGGTGATGGTGAGCTGGCCGCCCGGCTGGATGCCCTGGACGATCATCGGCTGCAAACTAGCGCGCGCCGCATAGATGGCGGCGGTGTAACCGGCCGGCCCCGACCCCAGAATAAGCAGCTTGGTGTGATGCGTTTGAGTCATGGCCGGGCTCCGAGAATGCAGGGCTATACCATAAGAACCCTGCGTTGCCCTCGCAAGTATGCAGAGAAAACATTGCTCAATAGTTGTGGATACCGAAACTTGCGGACCCGCACGCAATTTTATTGCGGCGCCAAACCATCTCTGGCATAGATCGGCCGAAATTTGGAGGCTGCATGAGCCGGGTAAAACTCGACCGCATCGATCGCCGCATCTTGGCCGATCTGCAAGACCACGGACGGATGACCAATGTCGATCTGGCCAAGCGCGCCGGCATCTCGGCACCGCCCTGCCTGCGCCGCGTAAGGGCGCTGGAGAAGTCGGGCTACATCCGCGGCTACCACGCCGATCTCAATTCCGAGGCGCTGGGCTATGCCGTGACCATCTTCGCCCAGGTCGGTTTGAACAGCCAGGCGGAGAACGACCTCAAAGCCTTCGAGACCTTGGTCACGTCATGGCCGCAGGTGCGCGAATGCCACATGCTGGCCGGCGAAACCGACTTCCTGCTCAAAGTGGTGGCCGAGGATTGGGACTCGTATCAGAAGTTCCTGACCACCCAGCTCACCGCTGCGCCCAATGTCAGCCACGTGAAATCGTCGCTGTCGATCCGCACCTCAAAATACGCGCCGGGCGTACCGGTTCAAGTCGATTGAGGTCGACTAGCGGCCGTCGGCGCCAACAAAAAGGCCGGTCATACGACCGGTCTTTTTGTATCGCATGAGGTGGTGCCTACTTGAACCGCACCGTCATCACTTCATAGGACTTGCCGCCGCTTGGCGTCTGCACCTCGAGAGTGTCGCCCACGGTCTTGCCGATCAGCGCCCGGCCGATCGGCGAGGTGATGGAGATGCGGCCCTTGTTGAGGTCGGCCTCGTGCGCGCCCACGATTTGGTAGGTCATAGCCTCGTCGGTATCCTCGTCGGACACCTTAACCGTTGCGCCGAACTTGATCACCTTGCCCGACAGCTTGCCCACGTCGATCACCTCGGCGCGGGCGATCACGTCTTCCAGTTCCAGCACGCGGCCTTCGATAAAGCTCTGCCGTTCGCGCGCGGCATGGTATTCGGCGTTTTCCGACAAATCGCCATGCGCTCGCGCTTCGGAAATCGCCTTAATCACCGCGGGACGCTCGATGGATTTCAGCCGCTTGAGCTCTTCCTCAAGCGTGCGAAATCCCCCTTCCGTCATCGGCAACTTGTCCATAGCCAGCCATCCTTCTAGGCACAAAAATTCCGTGGGCCGACGGCAACCTTAGAGCAAAAGGCGTAAATTTGCTCTACCCTTGGGAATAGAACCGATTCACAGGACGAGACGGAAGCACCCCAGCGCTTCCGTCTCGTCCTGATCCGCTCTAGCAGTCGCCGGCGCTCAAACCCAAGCCTGACAGCTAAAACGATGATTTAAAATAGGATTGCAGGGGCGCCACATCAAGCCCGCCGGCCCGCATGGCGGCGATTCCTTCCACAGCGGCGCGCGCCCCGGCCACGGTGGTGTAATAGGGGATTTTGTTCATCAGCGCGGTGCGCCGCAGGGTGAAGGAATCGGTGGTCGACTGGGCACCCTCGGCGGTATTGAACACCAGATCCACGCCCCCATCCTTCATCATGTCGACGATATGCGGGCGGCCTTCCAGCACCTTGTTGACCAAGGTGGTTTCGACGCCATTGTCGCGCAGGAAAGCCGCCGTGCCGCGGGTGGCGACGATCTTGAAGCCCATCTGGGCCAGCCGCCGCGCGGCCTCCAGCACGGTCTTCTTATCGCCGTCGCGCACCGAAATGAACACCGTGCCCTCGGTCGGCACCTTCGTACCGCCGCCGATCTGCGATTTGGCAAACGCTCGCCCGAACGTGGTGTCGATGCCCATCACTTCGCCGGTCGAGCGCATCTCGGGGCCCAAGATGATGTCGACTCCGGGGAAACGCGCGAACGGGAATACCGCTTCCTTTACCGCGATATGCTTGGTGCGACTGGTGGCCTCGACCGGCAAATCGCGCAGCTTTTCGCCGGCCATCAGCCGCGCCGCCAGTTTGGCGATCGGAACGCCGGTCGCTTTGGCGACGAACGGCACGGTGCGGCTGGCACGTGGATTGACCTCGAGCACGAACACCACGCCGTCCTGTACGGCATACTGCACGTTCATCAGCCCGACCACTTTCAGCGCCTTGGCCATCGCGACAGTCTGGCCGCGAATGTCCTC
>JBBSNV010000360.1:0-3096 GCA_038260375.1 Reyranellales bacterium | reverse complement strand
TGGCCGAGATCGAACTGGCCAAGACGGCAGGCGGACAGGAGCTGGGCTTCGCCACCAAGCTGCGCGCCTTCGAGGCCATCGCCGAATACGACTTCGCTTTCTCATTCGCCCTGATCAACCAGCACAACGCCACCACGCGCATCGCCCGCGACATGGCGGGGCGAGCGGGCACCGAAGAGTTGATCGCGCAAATGCGGCGCGGCGAAAAGATCGGCTGCACCGCGCTGACCGAACCCAGTGCCGGCTCCGATTTCGCCGCGATCAAAGCCCGTGCCACCAAGGACGGCGACGGTTGGCGCTTAGATGGCGCCAAGGCCTGGATCACCAATGCCGCAATGTGCGACGTGGCGATCTGTTACGCCCAGACCGATCCAGCAGCGGGCTGGCGTGGCATCGCCGCCTTCTTGGTGCGGGCCGACCGCGCCGGCTTCATCCGCGAGGCGCCGTTCGACATTACCGGCGGCATGGCGATCGGCGTCGGCGGCTTCCGGCTGGAAAACTATCGCGCCGAAGCTAGCGACCTGTTGCAGCCGCCCGGCGCCGGCTTCAAATCGGCGATGACCGGCATTAACGGCGCGCGTACCTACGTCGCGGGAATGGCCTGCGCCATGTTGGCGAGCGGGCTGGCAACAGCGGCGCGCTACGGCGCCGAACGCGATCTATTCGGCAAGAAGCTGATCGAACATCAGGGCCAGCGCTGGAAGCTCGCTGACATCGCCACCGATCTGGAAGCGGCCCGCCTCCTGACCGACCGCGCCGCACGCGCGGTGGATCTCAATCAGGACGCCATGCTGCCGGCCGCTTACGCCAAGAAATTCGCCGTTGAGGCCGCGCAGCGCGGGCTGGCGGCCTGCATCCAATTCATGGGCGCGGAAGGATTGCGCAACGACCATCCGCTGGGCCGGCATCTGGCCAACGCCAAGCTGGCGGCTTACACCGACGGCTCGACCGAAATTCAAAACGAGCGCATCGCCCAGGCGGTGGCGGAGCGTTTCGGCAAATAGCCTACGCTGCTTCCGACACTTCCCACTGCTTGGCCGCTTCGTCGGCCTCGGCGGCGAGCTTGCGCGACACCGGCACCACGCCGGTATCGACATAGCGCTCGTGATTGGCTTCCAGGCTCTTGGGCTCGTAGAGATAATTGACCATCACGCCCAGAGATTCGGCCAGGCCCTTGGCCGAGCGGTCGGCGCCGAGATCGATGCGTTCTAATCGCGCGCCGTTGGAGAGATGGAAATGCGCCACCGGGTCGAAGGCACGGCCCGATTGACGTTGCTGCGTTAGATAGGCCAAGGCCAGGCGGTGCAACGCGCGAGTCAGCAGCGGCGACAGCGCCTCATCTGAGGCGACGCGCCGCTCCAGCGCTTCGATCGGATCGTCCAAGCCGTCGCCGTCCAGCGCCTGCAGCGCTTCCTCGCCCAGCACGCGCTCCAGCCGCTCCAAGGAGAAGCCGCTGGGGTCGCGCCGCTTCAGCGCCTCGCGCAAGCGCGGCACCGGCGACAGGGTGACGAAAGTCTTGAGGTTGGGGAATTCCGCCGACAGCTCGCCCACCACCTGCTTGATCAGGAAATTGCCGAACGAAATGCCGCGCAAGCCGTCCTGGCAATTGCTGATCGAATAGAACACCGCCGTGTCGGCAACCTGCGCGTCGCCGATGGCGCGTTGCTGGTCGAGCAACGGCGCGATAGCGTCGGGCATGCCCGATACCAGCGCCACCTCGACGAAGATCAGCGGCTCGTCCGGCATGGCGGGATGAAAAAAGGCAAAGCAGCGTCGGTCGGCCGCCAGGCGCAGGCGCAGATCGTCCCAACCGTCGATCTGATGCACCGCCTCGTACTGAATCAATTTCTCCAGCAGCGCCGCCGGCGTGTTCCAGTCGATGCGCTCCAAGCGCAAGAAGCCGCGGTTGAACCACGACGCCAACAGATGACGCAGATCCTCGTCGATGCCGCGCAACTCTTGCCGCTTGCCGCCCAGGCCCAACAGCCGTTCACGAAACCGCACCAGGGTGCGCGTACCCTGCGCGGTGTTGATGCGGCGGAACAATTCCTGACGCGGCGCTTCCAGCGCAGCGCGCAACGCGGCCAAGGTCTTGTCACCGGGTTGCGCCTGCCACGCCGCCACCGCGTTCTCGACCTCTTTGGGGTCGCAGGCGAACTCGCCAGCCAGCACCGCGAGAAATTTCTCCAGCACCGTGTCGTCCATGCTGCGGATCATGGCCGCCAGATCCTGCGCCAAGGCCAAGCCGGAAGCCTCGCCGCGCTGGCTCAGCAGCCGACGCGCCAGATCGCCCGGCTCGACCGCGCGCTTGGGGGCGCCGAAGGCTAAAAGCTCGCGCCCGCGATCGGCAATCGAGCCGACTTGGTCGCGCCAGAAACTCAACAACGGCATCGCGAGATCTCCCACTCTGCAGCAATAACGACTATAGCGGGATTCTGCTGCATTGCCGTGGACAGGAATTCTGCAGTCAGGCTACGCAGCTATGCCAAGTGCCGGCAAAACCGTTGTTCAAAACAGCGCCACGGGCAAGAAGACGCGCAGGGCGGCGCCCGTCAGCAGCGCGGCAGCGAGCGGCAACGCCATGCGCCAGGCCATGGCACGCGGCGCCAGCACCAGTGCGATGCCCTGTTTGACGAAAGTATTGACCAGCGCCGCCAGCAATACGCCCGATGCCGCGACGTTGGCGGCTAGATCGCCCATCGACATCGACGCCAAGGACAAGGATATGGCATCGACATCAGCCAGGCCGGCGATCGGTGCCAGCACGTAGACGCCGGTATCGCCCAGCCAGTCGCGTAAGGCGGCAGCGAGAAAGCCGATCAGCCCCAGGAACAGGCCGAACTCGACCGCCTGCAGCAGATGCATGGGATTGCCCGGCGCAAATTCGGTCGGCGCGTTGCGATCGAAGCCAGCCACCGCCAGCGACACGACCCCGCCGATCGCACCGGCCGCCAGTAAGGGCAATGCCAGCTCCCCGGCCAAAGCCGGATTGACGATGAACACGATGAGCAGACTGCGCCAGAACATGATCGACGACGCGATGGCGGCGCCCGCCGCCAAGGCCGAAGGATCGGCGCCGGGCTGACGCGCCAGCCG
>JBBSNV010000359.1:0-3107 GCA_038260375.1 Reyranellales bacterium | reverse complement strand
ATGGCCACGACTACAAGGAGATTCATCGCGTCAACGGCACGATGATCAACCAGAACGACGTCGCCGCGAAGTTCATGACCGACCTGGGCTACAAGCGCTGGGTCGTGATCCACGACACCACCGACTACGGCAAGGGCCACAACAAGTTCTTCAGCCAGTTCGTGACCAAGTACGGCGGAAAGATTCTCGGCACCTTCGGCGTTACCGCCGACCAGCAAGACTTCACCGCCGAGCTCACCAAGGTCAAGGAGCTCAAGCCCGACGTCGTGTACTTCGGCGGCTTGACGCCGATCGGCATCCGCATCCGCAGCCAGATGGACAAGCTCGGCATCAAGGCGGTGTTCGAGGGCACTTCGGGCATCAAGTCGGCGGCCTTTATCGAAGGCTTGGGCAAGGAACTGGCCGAGGGATCGCTCTCGTTCGTCGAAGGTGCGCCGTGGGAGAAGCTGCCCGGCGGGCTGAACTTCATCGCCAAGTACAACCAGGTCAAATATGGCGAACCGCCCGAAGCCTATGGCCCGTTCGCCTTCGCCGGCGCGAACCTGCTGATGGACGCGATCGAGAAAGTCGGCCCCGACCGCAAGAAGGTGCGTGCGGCGCTCAACAAGACGCACGATGTCGATACTGTCATCGGCAAGGTCAGCTTCGACGACCACCGCCAGAACATCGTGCCGTTGATCTCGAAGTACGTGGTGCAGGACGGCAAGTGGGTGTTGTGGGAAGACAGCGAGTACGCGGCCAAGAAGCGAAAGCTGCAGGGCCAGTGAGGGAGCGGTTGCGCCGAGGGAGTGCGCCTGGATGAGCCTCGGCATCCTCAGCCAGTACGTGATGAACACGCTGATGCTGGGCATGATCTACGCCATGGTGGCGGTGGGCTTCACGCTCTTCTTCGGCGTTCTCGATGTCATCCAGTTCGCACACGGTGACGTGCTGATGCTCGGCGGCTTCACGGCGCTGGCAACCTTCATCGCTGCCAGCGCGGCGGGTCTTGCCAATCCCTGGTTGCTGCTGGCCATGATGCTGCTGGCATCGATCGTGGTGACGTTCGCCGTCGGCGCCTTCGTCGCCCGGGTCCTCGTGCTGCCGCTGAAGAACGCTCCGGCGATCAACACGCTCTTGGTGACCTTGATGTTCGGCCTGGCGCTGCGCGAAGCGGTGCGGCTGTTCTACCCCGACGGCTCGAATTCCAAGCCCTTCCCGCGCCTGCTGCCGGACGATGCGCTGAATCTGGGCGCGTTTTCGCTGCGGGCTGACAGCCTGCTGCTGCTGGTGGCCGGGATCGCCACCATCGTTGGCGTGCACCTGCTGATCACACGGACGAAGCTCGGCCTGGCGATCCGGGCCGTGGCGCAGGACGGCGAGACGGCGCGTGTGATGGGAATCGATTTTCAGCGCGTCGTTCTGTTCACCTTCGGCCTCGGCTCGGCCCTCGCCGCGATCGCCGGCGTGATCAACGGCCTCTACTACAACGAGATCAACTTCGGCATTGGCCTGCTGCTAGGCGTCATCGGTTTTTCCGCCGCGATTCTCGGCGGCTTGGGCAATTTCCTCGGTGCAATTCTCGGCGGCTTCCTGTTCGCGGCGCTGCAGACGTTCGGAGCCGTGGCGCTGCCGATGATCACGCCTTCGATCCCCAGCGCCTACAAGGATGTATTCGCTTTCACGATGGTGATCCTGTTGCTGGCGTGGCGGCCGACGGGGCTGATCGCCGAGCGTTCGAGCGAGCGGGTCTGATTCTGCGAAGCGGGCTGCCGAGATGACAACTGCTGCGACCAAGCCGCTGGCCGGGCTGGCGGTGGCGCTGGTCGCTGTTTTCGTCTACCTCTGGGCGCTGCTGCACGCCGAAAGCCAGATCGGCGTCGGCGCGCTGTTGCTGCTGGCGCTGTTCGCCATGTTCGCGCTGCGCCGGCTCGGCTGGGTCGATGCGCTTGGCGCGACGGTCGCGGCCGCGCCGCGTCTGCTCGGCTTCGGCAGCGCCTTGGGCGTGCTGGCGCTGGTGGCCGCTTTCCACGATGTGCATTTCGCGCTGCTGCTGCTCACGACCGTGCTGCTCTACACGGTGGTGTGCCTGGGGCTCAACATCCAGTTCGGATACGCCGGTGTTCTGAACTTCGCCGGCGCGGCGTTTTTCGGCATCGGCAGCTACACCGCAGCGACGCTCTCCACCCATACGGCCCTGCCGCATCTGCTCGTGTTGCTGGCCGGCGGCGCGTTTGCTGCAGCAATCGGCTCGCTCCTGATCTGGCCCGTGCTGCGGACGCGCGGGCACTACGCGGCGCTGGTGACGATCGCCTTCGGCATCCTGTTCAAGAGCTTCCTCGAGGTCAACGATACGCTTGGTGGTCCGCAGGGGCTGCGCATCCCGGGGCTCGACCTTTTCGGCTGGAAGTTCAACAACGGCTACGAATTCGGGGACTTCGAGCTCTCGTTCTACGCGAACTACGCGCTGCTTGGCTTGGCACTGTGCGCGGCGGCGTTCGTTTTCGTGCGCCGCGTCGAGCGTTCGTGGCTGGGCTTGTCGATGGACATGATCCGCACCGATGAACTCGCCGCCTCCACCTTCGGCGTCAGCATCGTGCGCGGCAAGGTACTGGCGTTCACCTTCGGCAACTTTCTCGCCGGCATCGCCGGCGGCGTGTACGGAATGATGACGGGCTACGTCGCGCCGAACAACTTCACTTTCGGCGACTCGCTGATCCTGGTCTCGATCGTGATCCTGGGCGGCGTCGGCAATCCCTGGGGGTTGCTGCCGGCAGCAACGATCGTGCTCATCCTGCCCGAGAAGTTTCAGTTCATCCAGGAGTACCGCTTCCTCCTGTACGCCCTGCTGGTGATCTTCATCCTGCTGGTCAGGCCCGAGGGTCTGCTGCCGCGCACCGTGCGGCACTACTTTCCGGGCCGCACCGGGGACACGTCGGCATGACGGCGCCGTTGCTCGAGGCACGCGCGCTGACCATGCGCTTCGGCGGCTTGACGGCGCTCGACGCGCTCGACCTGGTCGTCCAGGAGCACGAGATCCTCGGCCTGATCGGCCCGAACGGCTCAGGGAAGACGACGTTCTTCAACGTCGTCACGGGCATCTACGCGGCGTCTTCGGGCGAGGTGCT
>JBBSNV010000358.1:0-3132 GCA_038260375.1 Reyranellales bacterium | reverse complement strand
GGCCTTCTGGTCGCTCTCGGCGATGTATTCGGTCTTCACACCGCCCAGCGCGTTGGAAAAATAATGGTACTGCGCGCAAGCCACTGCATCGGGCAGCTGGTCCAGACCCAGCTTCTTCAAGCCGGGCAGAAATTTTTCCAGATGCTGACGGCGGAAATGGCCTTCGACGAAACGCCGCGCCGTCTTGGCGTCGCGCTGGCTGATCAAAGTCAGCACCAGCCCGGTCATCAAGGCGTTGTAGAGCCGTGCGACGGCCTTATAGCCGCCCAGCGACGCTTCCGGGCTGGCGCTCATGATCGTTACTCGGCCACGCCTTCGGCCAGGATGGCTTTGCTGGCGCCGGCGGCCAGGCGCTGCTTCAGCAACGGCGCGTAGTAATCGGAACGATAGAATTCCTGGGCCTTGGCCAGCGAGGGGAATTCGATCATCACCAACCGTGGCGGCGCCCAGCCGCCTTCCAAGGTCTCGGTCTGGCCGCCGCGCACCATGAACTTGCCGCCGAAGCGGGCGATCGCCTCGGGCGTCTTGGTCCGGTAGTCGGCCATGGCGGCGTGGTCGTGGGTGTCGACTTCGACGATGAGATAGGCTTTAGCCATTGTTTCCTCCGTTATTTCTTCAAGCTCATTTGCGTCAGCCGCTCGCGCGCCAATTCGACGCGATCGCCGCCCCAGAAAATTTCATTCTCGATCGTGAGGGTGGGTACGCCGAACACACCCGATTCTTCGGTTTCGATACGCTGGCGGTCGTGCAATTTACGGCCCGGTCCGGCGAGATAGCCAGCGAAGCCCGCGGCATCGATGCCTGCATCGCTCAAGGTCTTGGCGACCAGCGCCGGCTGCTCGATGTCCAATTCGCGCTTGAAGAAGCCCTCGAACACTTTATCGACGAAAGTATCGAACCCCGGTTGGCTCTTGGCGTAGAGCAGGCCGATGCTGGCGACCGAGGAATCGAAAATCTTCTGCGGACCGCGCACCGTCAGCCCAACGCGATTGGCCAGGCGTCGCGCGTCCATATAGGCGTATTTCACCTTGCGCCAATTATGTGTGCTGCGGCCATCGACCGCGTCGAGATAATTGGGAATGTGCAGGGTCAGCGGCCGCCAATCGAGCGCGATGTCGAAATCGCGTTCGAGCTGACGGGTCGGCGCCAACGACAGATAGGCGTAAGGACTCTTGAAGTCGATGAAGTAAGCAACCGACAGCGCCATTGCCGGTTCAAGCCTTGCGATAGCGTGCGCCGGCGGCGAATTGGATCGCGGCCGATTCCAGCCGATCGATGTCCAACGTGTCGGCCAGCATGTTGAGCAGGGTCATCTCCTCCAGCAGCACCGTGCCGTCGGCCGCCACCATGTCGCAGGCTAACGCGAACGCGGTGGTGGTGAGGCGCGCCGGCAGCGCCTTCTTGATCGCCGCCAAACTGCGTTCCAACCCGTTCTTGCCGGTCAACAGCTTGGCGCAAGCCTCGGCCACTTGCGGCAGCTTGCGCTTGTCGAAGGAGTGAAATGCCGGCAAATGGCCGACCAACGCTTCCAATCGCGCTGTTTCCTTGGCGTTCAGATCGCGGTCGGCGGCGGCGACCATAACCATGGTGTAAATTAGACTTTCCTGCGGCGTCACTTGGCTCTCCTTCGGTTGCTCTCACTAAAACCCGCGGCCCCGTGCCCGGTCAAGGCGGCCGCGGTGGCAATATGACGTCTCGACGTGGTCTCGACGGTGGCGCCGCGGGCCTTTATGGTGCGCGCCGCCATGGAAGCCATTCTCAACGTCGCGCTGCCGATTTTCGCGCTGATCGCCTGCGGTTACATCGCCGGCAAGATCGGCGTGCTGGGCGAAGATTCCACCACCGCGTTGAATGCGTTTGTCTGGTGGTTCGCCCTGCCGGCATTGTTCTTCCTGTCGCTGGCGCGCGTGCAGTTCAACGATATTTTCAACATCCCGTTCCTGATCGCCTATGGCGGCGCCTTCGTGTTCACTTTTTTCCTGTCGATGGCCTTGGCCGCCATCGCCACCGGCGGCCGGTTGGGGGAGCTAAGCCTGCACGGCATCGCCGCGAGTTTCGCCAATGTCGGCTATATGGGCATTCCCTTGTGCATCACCGCTTTCGGCCCCGAAGGCGCGCTGCCCGCCACGATCGCGGCCGTGTTCGGCTCGACCATCATGATGGCGTTGTCGGTGGTGCTGGTCGAGGTCGACGTGCAGGCCGGCAACGGCGTGCTGCGCTCCCTGGGCAAGGTGTTACGCGCTATCTTGCGCAACCCGCTGCTGATCGCCACCGCGCTGGGTTTGACGGTGGCTTATTTCCAATTGCCGCTGCCCACGCCGCTGACCAACTTCCTCGATTTGATCGGCAAGGCGGCCGCGCCCTGCGCGTTGTTCGCCATCGGCCTGTTCCTGGTCGGCAAGTCGCTGACCACCGGCGCGGGCGAAGTCAGCCTGGCAGTGCTGGTCAAGATGGCGGTGCAGCCGGCCGTGGCCTATCTGATCGCGTGGTTCGTGTTGCGGCATGACAGCGTGTGGTTCAAGGCGGCGGTGCTGCTGGCGGCGCTGCCGACCGCGGCCAACGCTTTCGTGTTGGCGCGGCAATACGATCTGTTCATCGCCCGCGCCTCGGGAATTATCCTGGTTACCACCGTGCTGTCGGTGTTCACCCTGACCGGGCTGCTGGTATTTCTGAAGATCGGTTAAGCGCACTTAAAAAGGAGTGCGATAAGAGGAGTGCGATCGCCTTCTAAAGTTTCTTGCGCAGCTTGATCGGATTGCGCTTGCGCCGTACCGCCAGGTTCAGCATCTCGACCACCACCGAAAACGCCATGGCGGCGTAGATATAGCCCTTGGGGATGTGGAAGCCGACGCCATCGGCGATCAGCGCCATGCCGATCAGCAACAGGAAAGCCAAGGCCAGCATCTTGACGGTGGGATGGCGCGAGACGAAGGCGGAGAGCGGTCCCGAAGCCACCAGCATCACGATCATGGCGATCACCACCGCGACGATCATCACCACCAGCTCCTGAGCCATGCCGACCGCGGTGATCACCGAGTCGAGCGAGAACACGATATCGATGATGCCGATCTGCAGTACGGTGCTGACGAACGATGCGGCCGCGCGCTTGACCTGAGAAGCGTTGTCTTCCTC
>JBBSNV010000357.1:0-3134 GCA_038260375.1 Reyranellales bacterium | reverse complement strand
GGTGATCATGAGACCCCGTGACGGTTGGACGCGCGGCATTCTCGCTCCCGGGCGGTGCGCTGTCCACGCAGGGTGTTAGGCTGCCGCAAAGTATTTTGGGGAGATCCAGCAATGAAGCGGCTTCTTCAAATTATTCTGGTCATGAGCGGCATCGTCGGCATCGGCATAGCGCTGATCCATATCGCGCTTGGTCCAACATCTATTCCCGGCTCCATCGCTGTGAACCCGACCATGGACAGCGAGGACAGATTTTATGCCGTGATGTTCCTTGGCCATAGCGTTGCGTTGCTGTGGTGTGCCCAAGCGGTCGAACGTCGCAGCTATGTCGTGAGGTTTCTCGCCGGATTGTTGTTTCTGGGCGGCGTTGCGCGGCTGATCTCGATGATCGCGGTCGGGCCGCCCAATCTGTTCTTTCAGGCCATGACGGCGATCGAGCTGTCGTTGCCCATCGTGTTGTGGGTAATGGTTAAGCGTGTCGAGAATTCCGGCGTCTAAGCGGACTTTCGCTTGGCCATTTCCTTGCCAAGCCGTGCGCGCAACAAGGCCAGCACCGCGGCTTCCTCCGGTTTGAGCTTGGCCAGTTCCGCTTTCAGCTTCCGGCTGATGCGTTGTTGCAGTAGCTCGATCAGCGAGCCTTCGAGATAGCAATCCATGATGTCGGGGTGGATATAGCATTTGCGGCAAATGGTCGGGGTGTTGCCAAGCTGCGCCGCCACCTTCTCGATCGCCTGGCGCAGATTGCGCTTGGCTGCGGCTTCGCTGTCGAACTCCTGCACCTCTTTCAGCGCTAGCGCCGCCAGCACCGTACCGGCCCAGGTGCGGAAATCCTTGGCGGTGATGTCGTGGCCGGAAATCTCGCGTAGGTACGCGTTGAGATCGGCGGAGTTAACCTTCTGCCGCTCGCCATTCTCGTCGATGTATTGGAACAGGTGCTGGCCCGGGATGTCCTGGCATTCGCGCACGATTCTGGCGACGCGCCGGTCGGTCAGCTTGACCTTCCACGCCTTGCCGCTCTTGCCCATGAATTCGAAGCGCAATGTGCTGCCGCTGATCGCGACATGGCGGTCGCGCAAGGTGGTCAGGCCGTAGCTTTTGTTATCGCGCGCATATTCCTCGTTGCCGACGCGCGCCAACGTGTGCTCGAGCAAATAGACGATGGTGGCCAGCACCTTCTCGCGCGGCAAGCCGTGCCGGCGCAAATCGTGCAGCACCCGTTCGCGCAACGCCGGCAGGTTGGCGGCGAAGTCGAGCACGTGCTCGAACTTGTCGGCATCGCGCGTTTGGCGCCATTGCTCGTGATAGCGATATTGCTTGCGGCCGCGCGCGTCGCGCCCGGTGGCTTGGATATGGCCGCGTGGGCTCGGACACAGCCACACATCGGTCCAGGCCGGCGGCACGGCGAGCTTGTTCAGGCGGGCGATCTCGTCGCGGTTGGCAATGCGCTTGCCGTCGCCGTCGAAATAGGCACAGGCCTTGCCGCGGCGCTGGCGGGTTATGCCTTGCTGCTCGTCGCTGGCATAAAGCAGGCCCGCCGCCTTGGCGGTGGCGCGGGCTTCGGCCGTGAGATTGACCTGCGGATCGGCCGCCTGCGGCATCGGCGTGGTCGGCAAATCCTTTAAAACCTGGGCGTTGCGCATGGCCCGACAACGGGGCTTCGCTCGATGCGGTTCCGTGATGGCGCGGCGTCGGCGTCGGCGCTAGACTGAAAAACCTTTTGCTTTCCGGGCGCTACATCGCATGACGACTTCTTATTTGCCAATGCTCTACGCTGCCATTCTGGGTTATGCATTGGGCTCGATCCCGTTTGGCCTGCTGCTGACCCGCGCCGCCGGGCTGGGCGATATTCGGGCGATCGGCTCGGGGAATATCGGCGCCACCAACGTGCTGCGCACCGGAAACAAAAGTTTGGCCGCGGCCACTCTGTTATGCGATGCGCTGAAGGGTGTGGTGCCGGTGTTGCTGGCCGATCGGCTGTGGGGCGTTGAAGCCGCCACCGTCGCCGCGCTGTTTGCGGTGTTGGGCCATCTGTTTCCGGTGTGGTTAGGCTTCAAGGGCGGCAAAGGCATGGCCACAACCCTAGGCGTGTTGTTGACGATCGCCTGGCCGATCGGCGTGCTGGGTTGCCTGGCGTGGCTGCTCGTGGCGGTGTTGTTCCGTTACTCGTCTTTGGCCACGTTGCTGGCTTTGCTGGTCATGGCCGTGGTGGCTTGGGCGATCAATCTGCTGCAGTCCACCGGCTGGCTGGCGATCAACAACTACACCGGCTTGTTGGCCACGGTGATCACCGTGCTGGTGTTCCTCAAGCACCACCAGAATATCAGCCGCTTGCTCAACGGCACCGAAACCAAGATCGGCGCAAAATAATATAGCGATATTTTACAACTATCAGTTGATTGTTGCCGATCGATGTTCGCGTTATGTTTCGCCGATGGACGGACTGTTTTTCTTCAAGCGAGCCGACACCAGGGATCATGAGGCGATTGCCGCGCTGCGCCTGGCGCGCTCGCACGGCATCGGCCCGATATTGTGGCGCAAGCTGATCAGCCGCTTCGGCAGCGCCCAAGCTGCGCTCGAAGCCTGGCCCGATCTGCCGTGGGACCGGGGCCGCAAAGCGCCGACGCTGTGCAGCGCGCGCCAGGCCGAAGCCGAACTCGAACGCTTGGATCGCTTGGGCGCGAAGCTGCTGGTGCTGGGCAGCGCCGGTTATCCCGTTGCTCTGGCCGAAATCGCCGACCCGCCGCCGGTGCTGGCGGTGCGCGGCAATGTTGCGGCGTTGGGCCAGGCGCCGGTGGCTATCGTCGGCGCGCGCAACGCTTCTTCCAATGGCAGGCGCCTGGCGGAGAACTTCGCCCAAGCGCTGGCCGGCGCCGGGCGGGTGGTCGTCTCTGGATTGGCGCGCGGCATCGATACCGCCGCGCATTATGGCGCGCTGGCGGCATCTCACGACGGCACGGTGACGGGTGCGTTGACTGTGGCCGTGCTGGCCGGCGGCTTGGACAAACCCTATCCGCCGGAAAATCTCGATCTGCTGGAACGCATCATCGAACGCGGCGCGGCGATTTCCGAAGTGGCCTTGAGCACGGCGCCGACGGCGCGGCATTTCCCGCGCCGCAATCGCATCATCGCCGGCTTGG
>JBBSNV010000356.1:0-3143 GCA_038260375.1 Reyranellales bacterium | reverse complement strand
CGGTCGAACTCACCCGGCAGCGCGATGTTGGCCACGTCGCCGGTCACGGCGATATGGTCGAAGCCGCCGCGCTTGATGTCGGCGCACACCGCCTCCAGCGCGCGGGTGATGTGGATGTGCTTACGCCGGAAATTCCACGACATCAAGCCGGTGATGCGCTTGGACAGCAGCTGCAGCGCCGCCGCCGCCGGCAAGGGCGACAGATGGGGGTCCGACAGATGGGCCAGGCGGAACGGCTGCGCGATCGAAGCCATGGGACTGTAGATCGCCCCCAATGCCTTGCGGGTCAAGGCTTTATTGCCTAATTAGGGAGCGCGGCATCGTAGCCGCGTCATCAGGGAGCGCGGCTTGCCGCCGCGCAAGGGAGCCCGATCCCGTGAGCCAGCCCGTTCCGATCGATAGCAGCGCCGGCCCGATGCTTTGCCTGGTCGGCAGCAGCGAAGTCGCGCCGTTTTCTATCCTCCCGGCCGAGCGGCTGCGCCGCGCCTTTGCCCGGATCGGTGTCGAACGCATGCTGGGCCCGCAAGACCCACTGCCCTTGAGCGGCCGGCTGCTGCTGCTGCGCGGCGACCGCATCTTCGACGAGAGCTTGAGCAAGGACATGGCCGAGCGCAGCGGTTGGATCCTGCTCGACGAGAACCAACGACCGGTGGCGGCCAATGTCGATGCCTCGATCGGCGCGCAGACCCGCGCCTTGCTCGAAGCCGGCGCCGCTACCCCCGAGGCGATCGCGGCGCTGGGCCTGACGCCGGTCAACCCGACCACCTTGGCCTTGTCCTATCGTCACAAGCTGCGCAAGCGCGAGGCGCCGCTGCTGCTCGATCTCAACGCCACTTCGCGCGGCAAGGCCGAATGGCGAATGCTGCTCAATGCCTGGAAGGGTGTGACCGACATCGTCACCAAATTCATCTGGCCGCTGCCCAGCCTGTGGGTGGTGCGCTTCTGCGCGCGACGCGAGATCTCGCCCAACATGGTGACCTTGGCCAGTTTGGGTTTCGTGGTGATCGCTATTCTGTGCTTCACGTATGGCTGGTTCGCGCTGGGGTTGATCGCGGCCTGGGTCATGACCTTCCTCGACACGGTGGATGGCAAGCTGGCGCGCGTCTCCCTGACCTCCTCGACCTGGGGCGAGATTTTCGATCACGGCATCGACCACATCCATCCGCCGATCTGGTGGTGGGCGTGGTGGCTGGGCTTGCAGGCGCTCTATCCCGCCAGCACTGGCGCCGGCAGCCTGGCGCTGATCGTGGTGGTGGGCGGCTATGTGTTGGGCCGCTTGCAGGAAGGCTTGTTCCTGTGGCGCTTCGGCTTCGAGATGCATGCCTGGCAGCGGCTCGATTCGCATTTCCGCCTCTTCACAGCGCGGCGCAACCCCAATTTGCTGCTGCTGACCGGCTTCACGATTGCCGGTGCGCCGCAAGAAGGCTTCCTGGCGGTGGCGATCTGGACCGCGGTGTCGATCGCCTTTCACTTCATGCGCATCGGCCAGGCCTTCTCAGCCAAACGCCAGCACGGCGCCATCGTCTCCTGGCTGGCGATGGCCGACCCGCGTAGCGTGTGATGGATCACTCCCAAACTCACGCCGCCGCGCGCTCGCAGATCGCAGCGACCGTTGCAGTAGAAACCTCGCGCCAGATCAGCGCCGAAGCCCTCGCGCTGTCCGACGCGCTGCGCGCCCAGCATGGCGACAACCTACTGGCGACGTTGTTCTACGGCTCGTGCCTGCGCCCGCCGGCTCCCGATGCCATTGGGCCTGGTGGTGCGGACGAACGGCTGTACGATTTCTATGCGGTGGTGAAGGATTTGCGCGCGGCCAATACCAACGCCGCGCTGGCCTTGGGCAATCGCATCCTGCCGCCCAATATTTTCTATATCGAAGCGCCATTCGCTGAGAGCGAAGTGCGGGCGAAAGTCGCCGTGGTCACTTTGGCGCAATTCATCCATGGCTGCTCGGCCAAGCATTTCCACAATTACTTCTGGGGACGTTTTGCTCAGCCTGCGGCAATAGCTTTCACGCGCGACGACGCGACCAAAGCGGCGCTCGATGCGGCGCTGGCCGATGCGGTAGCGACCTTGCTGGGCAACACCGCCCCGCTGTTGGGCAGCCGCTTCAACGCCGAGAAACTTTGGACTCGCGCCTTCCGCGAAAGCTATCGCTGCGAGTTACGGCCCGAGAGCAGCGAGCGCGCTGGTCATCTATTTGCCGCCGACCGGGCGCGCTACCAGACGCTTGCCCTGCCGGCGCTGCAAGCGGCCGGCATTGCCGCCCAATCCCATGGCCCAGCGGATAGCCAAGACATTGCCGACGATTCCGGCGCCGACCAGGCCTGGCGCGCGCGCCATCGTTGGTTGTTGCGCCGCATCGTCGGCAAGACCTTCAACGTGCTGCGGCTGATCAAAGCCTCGTTCACCTTTGCCGGCGGGGTCGATTACGTGGTGTGGAAGATCGAGCGCCATTCCGGCATCAAGCCCGAATTGACGCCATGGCAGCGCCGCCATCCGCTGCTGGCCGCACCGGTGCTGGCGATCCGCTATCGCCGTCGCGGCGCGTTTAAATAGTCGAGTCAGGCGGTCTGCGGCGCTGTGCCGCGAAGCTACTTGCAACGCAGAGACTATCTTTGGCGCCATGAACAAAGTTCTGATCGCGCTCCTAGCGCTCGTGTTTGCTGCCGGCCCCGTGTCGGCGCAGGACTACCAGCTCGGCACGCTGAAAATCGTGCAACCCTGGGCACGGGCCACGGTCACGCCAACCGGCGGCGCCTATCTGGCGATCGACAACGCCGGTCCCGACGATAAATTGCTGCGCGTGCAGACCGACATCGCCACAGCTGAACTGCACACCCACATCATGGACGGCAATGTCATGAAGATGCGCGCGGTGGACGCGGTCCCGGTGCCGCCTGGTCGCACCGCGCTGTCGCCCGGCGGCTACCACATCATGCTGCTGGGCTTGAAAGCCCCGCTCAAGGAAGGTGAGCGCTTTGCGCTCAAGCTGACGTTCGAGAAAGCCGGCACCGTCGAGGTGACGGTCACGGTCGGCAAGCCCGGCGCCATGGGTCCGATGGGCGCGGGTCCGATGGGCGCGGGTCCGATGGGCGCGGGTCCGATGGGCGCGGGTCCGATGGGCGCGGGTCCGATGGGCG
>JBBSNV010000355.1:0-3145 GCA_038260375.1 Reyranellales bacterium | reverse complement strand
TCCTTCGTCATGGCCGCGTTCGTGCTGATCGCCATCATGATCGACCGCAGCGCCCTCTCGTTGCGCTTGGTGGCCTGGGCGGCGCTGGCGGTATTGCTGTGGGCGCCGGAGACCATGCTGGGCGCCTCGTTCCAGATGTCGTTTGCCGCGGTGATTGCATTGGTCGCGGCCTGGGAAGCCGTGCGGCCATGGGCATTGCGCTGGCGCCAGAACCGCGTCGCGCGCTGGCCATGGCTGCTTGAGCGCGGCACCTCCTATCTGGCCGGCGTGCTGCTGACCACAATGGTCGCCGGCTTGGCTAGTTCCAGCTTCGGCCTCTATCACTTCAACCGCGTGGCACTATTCTCGATCGCCGCCAATCTGTTGGCCGTACCGATCACCGGATTCTGGGTCATGCCTTGGGGCATGCTGGCGCTGGCGCTGATGCCGTTCGGTCTGCAAGACCTCGCGTTGGAACCGATGCGTTGGGGCATCGCTGCTATCATCTATATCGCCCGCGAAGTTGCATCGTGGCCGGGCGCAGCGGCACTGGTGCCAGCCTTGCCGCCGATCGCGTTGCCGCTCTTGGCGATCGGCGGTTTGTGGTTGTGTCTGTGGCAAAGGCGCTGGCGCTTGCTGGGATTGATTCCACTCGCCGCCGTAGTCGTTCTCGCTTTCACCGCGCGGCCGCCCGACATCTTGGCTGGCGGCGAGGGCCGACTGTTCGCGGTGCGCGATCGGAGCACCGGCCACTTGATGCTTTCGGCGTCGCGACGCGATCGCTTCATCGGCGAGAGTTGGGTGCGCCGCGCCGGCGACGACGAAACCAAGGAGTGGCCGCGCAGCGGCACCAGCGCCGACGGCTCGCTGGTATGCGATCCATCAGGCTGCATCCTGCGCCGCGACGGCCACCTGATTGCATTGGTCGAAAGCAACGAGGCGCTGCTGGAAGATTGCCGCAACGCTGGACTCGTATTGAGCCAGGTGGCGGCGCGCCGACAATGCGCCACCAGCCGAGCCACCCGCAGCGTAATCGTGATCGACGTCATCGATCTACGATTGAACGGCGCTTACGCGATTTGGATTGGACCAAACGGATTCGATATTCGCAATGTTCGGCAGGATCGCGGCACCCGACCATGGACGCGTTAATGGGACGCTGACAGGGAACAGCAGGGATAAACCGGTTTAGTCGAGGCGGTAACGGACGTAGGCTAGGCCCAGGCCAAGCCCATATTAGGCCGATATCAGAGAGCTAAGTCAGAACCAGCACTCGCCTCAGTTAGAAGCGCCGGAACAGCCCCACCAACTTGCCTTGGATCTTAACCCGGTCGGGCCCGAAGATGCGGGTCTCGTACGCGGGGTTGGCCGGCTCGAGCGCGATCGAGGCGCCCTTGCGCCGCAGCCGCTTCAAGGTGGCTTCCTGTTCGTCCACCAGCGCCACGACGATCTGGCCGTTCTCGGCGGTCTCGGCGTTCTGGATGATCGCCACGTCGCCGTCTTGGATGCCAGCATCGATCATAGAATCGCCAGCGACCTCAAGGGCATAGTGAGTTCCCTTACCAAGCAAGCTTAACGGTACGTCGATGGTGGTGGAATTATCGCGCAGCGCCTCGATCGGCGTACCGGCAGCGATCCGGCCGTAGAGCGGCAGCGAAATCGCGCCCGCTTCCTGCGCTGCCATCACGCCAGGCAGGCCGGGCTTGAGGCCACCGTTGATGAGCTGGGGCGTGAAGCCGTTGGCGACATCGCCGTCGCGCATGCCAGTGCCGGAACGGCGGTTTTCCGGGGGCGGGAAGGCGGTAACGGCTGACGGATAGATCGCCGCCGCCTCGGGCAGCTTCAACACCTGCAGCGCGCGCGCCTTGTGCGCCAAGCGTCTCAGGAAGCCGCGTTCCTCGAGCGAGGTGATCAACCGGTGGATGCCGGATTTCGATTTCAGATCTAGGGCTTCTTTCATTTCGTCGAACGAGGGCGAGACGCCCGTGTCGTTGAGACGCCGGTTGATGAACATCAACAGCTCATATTGTTTCCGGGTCAGCATGTTAGGCCCTCGCAATTTATCCACAACAAGATGTGGAACAAAAAAGCAACTAGGGCACTTGTTCTAGTTTGGTTCGCATGCGCCGTCAACGGTGAATTTTGAACGCCGCGCAAACACACTGATTCGCTTGAGAAATTCCCGCTTTACGAGTCCCGCCGCAAATCTTAAAAATCGACGCCAAGCGCCTCAAGCCTCACGATTTCCACAAGCTCGCCGGCTTTGACGGACGGCGCATGGGGGCTGCGCAGGATCAACGCGCCCGATCTGGCCAGCGCCGACATCATCGAGCTGTCCTGGATCTTCAACGCCGTCGCGGTGACTTCGCCTGACGCATCGACAACCAATTCGGCGCGCAGGTAATCGTGGCGCGTGTCGTTGGCCGGCAGGTCGGCACCCAGGCGTGCGCGACTGATCGGCAGGCTGGTGTCTTGATGCCCGGCGAGCTTCTGAACTACCGGCCGCAGGAACAGCAGCGCGCAGACCATCGCCGAGACCGGATTGCCAGGCAGGCCGAGCAGCTTGGTGCCAGCGCCCCCTGGTATGCCAACGGATCCAAACATCAGCGGCTTGCCCGGACGCATGGCGATCTTCCAGAAATCGAGCGTGCCGCCGGCCTCAGCCAAGGCCTTCTGCACCAGATCGTGGTCGCCGACCGAGGCCCCACCCAAGGTGACCAGCAGGTCGTAGCCCGTAGCGCCCCGTAGGGCTGCGGTGATGCGCTCGAGGTCGTCGGGGATGATGCCAAGATCGACCGGCTCGCCGCCCCAGGCGCGGATCATGGCGCCCAGCCCGATGCCGGAGGAGGCCACGATCTGGTTGGGGCCGATCGGCTGGCCGGGCAGCACCAGCTCAGTTCCGGTGGCCAACAGGGCGATACGCGGGCGGCGATGCACGGGGATGTGCGGCAGGTTCATGCCGGCGGCCAGAGCGAGATCGCGGCCGGAAAGCTTACGGCCCGCCGCAATGCCGACTTGGCCGGCTTTGAAATCCAGCCCAGCACGGCGGATGTGGCGGCTGGCTTGCGGCGGCTCGACGATGGTGACGAGATCGCCGCTAGCCCCGGTGTTTTCCTGAATGACGATCGTGTCCGCACCCGTCGGCACCGGGCCACCGGTGACGATG
>JBBSNV010000354.1:0-3147 GCA_038260375.1 Reyranellales bacterium | reverse complement strand
TAGGCCTCGACGGAAAGCTGTCGGCGGATTTCGCCGGCCAGGCCGAACAGGCGTGGCAGCACATCATGGCCATACTGCACAAGGCCGAGATGGGCGCGCAGGATCTGGTCAAGGTCACGCATTATTTGCTGCACGCCAAAGACATCCCGGCCTACGCCAAGATTCGCAGTAAATATCTGGGCGAGGCACGGCCCGCCTCGATGCTGCTGATCGTGCCGGAACTGGTGCGGCCCAACTTCCTGCTCGAAGTCGAAGCGATCGCAGCTAAAGCATAGACGACCAAAGCCTGACGCCACCGCGATGAGCCTCGCCCCGACTGCAGCCGTCGATGAAACCTCGCCACGCTATGCCGGTTGGCGCGTGGTGTTCGCCTGTTTCATCTCGGCGATCTTCGCCTGGGGCTTCGGCTTTTACGGCCACTCGGTCTATATCGCCGAGCTGCATCGCGTACATGGTTGGCCGACCTCTTTAGTCTCCGGCGCCACCACCGCCTATTATCTGTTGGGCGGCTTGCTGATCACTTTCGTCAGCGATGTCATCGCCAAAGTCGGCCCGCGCAACCTGCTGCTGGTGGGCATGGCCTGCTACGCCGTGTCGATGGTGCTGCTGGCGATGGCGCAATCGCTGTGGCAGCTCTACGGTGCGCTGCTGGTGATGTCGTTCGGCTGGGCCAGTATGAGCCTAGGGGCCATCAGCAACATTCTGGGCCTGTGGTTCGACGCGCGGCGCGGCATGGCGATCAGCCTGGCGCTCAATGGTGCTTCGTTCAGCGGCGTGCTGATCGGGCCAGCGCTGGTGTTCCTGATCGCGGCCAGCGATTTCCGCACCGGGTTGTTGATCGCCACCGCCGCCATGCTGACAATCATGACGCCTATTGTGGTGTTTTGCGTCGGCAAACCACCGCGCAGCACATCCAGCCCGCCATCAACGACCAGCGCACCCGTTACACCGCAATGGACGCGGGCCCGAGCTTTGCGCAGTTGGAAGTTCTGGAGCATCTGCGCGCCGTTTGCTTTTGCGCTGCTGGCCCAGGTGGGCTTCCTGGTGCATTTGATCTCGATCCTGGAGCCCAATCTCGGCCGCGAGCAGGCCGGCTTGGCGCTGGCCGTCATGTCGGTGATGGCGGTGATCGGCCGTGTAGGTTTAGGCGCGGTGATCGACCGGCTCAATCAGCGCATCGTCACGGCGATCTCGCTGGTGACCCAAGCGCTAGCCCTGCTGGTGGTGATGCACAGCAATGACCCGACCGTGCTGTTCATCGCCGTGGCGGTGTTCGGCTTGTCGGTCGGCAATCTGATCACCCTGCCGGCGCTGATCGTCCAGCGTGAATTCCCATCGGTGTCGTTCGGCCAGATCATCGCGCTATCGACCGCGATCAACCAATTCACCTATGCACTGTCGCCGGCCTTGATGGGCGTGGTGCGCGACCTGACCGGCGGCTATGCCGCGGTGCTGGCAATCTGCATGGCGGCGGAGCTGAGCGCAGCCGCCATCATCCTGTTCAGGCCCAAACGGGTTTAGCGCCGGTCCTTGTCGCTCGGGTCGATCACCCGATACTCGCCTTCCAGAGTCGGCTGTACGTCGCGCCGGGGCGCGCGGGGATGGAACCAGGCCCAAAGCTGGAACACCAAGCCCAAGCCCAGCGCAATGAATAGCGCGCCCAACAGCAGCACGAAGCCGAACACCGCCAGCACGCACAGCACCACCAGCCCCAGCGCAAGCTGGATCCAGAAGCGCAGCGGCAGGCGGGCCAAGAACTGTCGATCGATCATCATCATGCTGTTTTATCCGATTTGCGCGGCAGCGGCGATCTGCTTCTTGCCGGCGGCTACATCGCGCCGTCATAGTCTGCCCGGCATGACGGGGAATGCGGGGATAGATTCGATATTGGGGGCCAGCGGGCGGATTGCAATCGCCTGCGCCATTGCCATCGCCATTGGGGCCGGCATCGCGCTGCCATTCGTGATCCCCGATTACACCACCTTCCGCTTCACCCTGGCGCTGATCTGGTCGATCGCCATCGTCGGCATGGTGATCCTGTCCGGTGTCAGCGGCCAAATCTCGTTCGGCCATTCCGCGTTCTACGGCATCGGCGGCTATTCCGGCGCCATCATGCTGAACGAGGCGGGCCTATCGGTCTATTGGGGATTGCCCGCGGCGGTGCTGGTCTGCTTTGTCATCGGCTACGGTTTCGGCAGGATCGCGGCAAAATTCAGCCTGTGGTATTTGGCGCTGGCCAGCTACGGACTGGCGGTAGCGTTCCCCCAATTGCTGCGCTGGCGGCAATTGGAGACGTTCACCGGCGGTGTGCAAGGCTTCTATCTTGACCTGCAAGGTGCGCCATCGTGGAGCGGTTTGAGCGCCGATCAATGGTGGTATCTGCTGGTGCTGCTGTCACTGCTGGTGGGGATGAAAATAGCCACCAATTTGATCGACAGCCGCGCCGGTCGCGCCATCAAGGCGGTGCGCGACAACGAGCTGTCGGCCGCGGCCCAAGGCATCGACGTGCCGCATTATCGCGCACTGGCATTCGCGATCAGCGCGGGTTACGTGGGCTTTGCCGGCTGCATGGCAGCGATCCAGCTCAATTTCGTGGCGCCCGGCACCTATACTTTCTGGCTGTCGACGCAATTCCTGATCGGGCTGGTGATCGGCGGCATGCATTCGGTGGGCGGCGCGGTGATCGGCGGGCTGTTCGTACAATTCTTCCCCGACCTGGCGGCGATGATCGGCAAGCGGTTGTCCTTGGTGGTGTTCGGGGTATTGCTGGTGCTGGCCATCGTCTTGATGCCGCGCGGCGTGGTCGGCGCCGTGAGCAGCGGCTTGGCGTTCCTGAAAACAAAATTATGGCGGAGAGAGACATGAGCGACATGAAGGGCAAGACGGCAATCGTCACGGGCGGCGGGCGCGGCATCGGCGCTGCCGTTGCCAGAGCGTTAGCCACGAACGGTGCAAAAGTTGTGGTGACGGCGCGCAGCCGCAGCGAGATAGATGCCGTCGCGGCAGAGATCAACAAGGCCGCGACCGACAAGAGCGGCGGCCAGGCCATCGCGATCACCTGCGACGTGGCCGATTGGGCCTCCGTGCAGGCTTTGGTCGCCGCGAGTGAAAAGCAATTCGGCCCGGCCGATATCCTGATCAACAATG
>JBBSNV010000353.1:0-3160 GCA_038260375.1 Reyranellales bacterium | reverse complement strand
TCGCCTGCGACATTTCCGACGAATACACCGCAATCGGCAAGCCGTTCTGGCAGGAAGCCGGCGTCGCCAGCCGCATCGATTTGCGCATCGGGCCGGCGATCGACACATTGCACAAGCTGTTGGGCGACGGCGGCAGCGGCACCTTCGACATGGCCTTCATCGACGCCGACAAAAGCCATTACGAGGAATACTACGAAGCCTGCCTGAAATTGGTGCGCGGCGGCGGGCTGGTGCTGATCGACAACGTGCTGTGGGGCGGCTCGGTGGCCGACCCGAAGAAGACCGATGCCGACACCGCTGCGATCCGCGCGCTCAACGCCCATCTGCACCAGGACCGGCGCATCGATCTATCGCTGATCCCGATCGGCGACGGGCTGACGGTAGCGCGCAAGCGCTGACGCGTTAGAACGACTTCAGCGAGAACATCGGATGGATCACGTGGTCGCCCGGCTTGATGCCGAGCAACAACGCCGAGCCGCCGGTGATCTCCAGCACCGCCTTGACCGGCCCACCCGATTCGATGGTGTCGGTCGATAGCGGCTTGGTGTTGGCAGCGATACGCGTGATACGCCCGTCGGCGGCGATGAACAGCATGTCGAGCGGTACCAAGGTGTTCTGCATCCACATGGCGATCGGGCGCGGCGGGCCGAAATCGAACAGCATGCCTTCGTAGGGCTTCACTTCCTTGCGAAACATCAGCCCGTGTTGCTGCTGCTCCGGCGTCAGCGCCAGTTCGATCTTGAATGGCACGTCGCCGCCATTGGCGCGGCGGATCACGGCTTCGGATTTGGGATAGCTTGGTTCAGGTGGTTGCGGTTGCGCCTGCGCGACGCTTCCCAGCAGCAACGCCGCTACCACGCCAACCAGCGCCAGTATTTTGACTTTCATCCGCCGACCTTTCCTGACGCGAATCCCATAGTTCCACATTTGGCCGAATTTGCGGCACCAATCGCGCTCTTGCATAGCGTGAAACAGTCGCAATCGGAATTGCGCCTTGTCAGCTCACCGACAGCCGGCCATAGTCCGGCCATTCACTGGGGGGAGCCGCATTGGGCGGCTGAGAGGTCCTGAAGCTGGGACGACCCCTAGAACCTGATCCGGTTGATACCGGCGTAGGGACTGGTGAGCAATGTCGTCCGACCCGCCTTCTCTCTCGACCAATGCCGCCCCGATCAATGCTGTTACGCTTTCCCAGGCGCGGCTGGTCTATGATGGCGACGTGCTGTTCGACGGGCTGGAGCTGGTGCTGCCGCGCGGCCAGATCACCTGCCTGCTGGGACCGAGCGGCGTGGGCAAGACCACGCTATTACGCCTCATCGCCGGACTGGCCACGCCCGAACCGCCGACCAAGATAGCCAGCCATGACGACGTGGCCTACATGGCGCAGCACGATCTGCTGCTGCCCTGGCTCGACGTATTGGAAAACACGGTGCTGGGCTATCGGCTGCGCGGCAAAGTCCGTGGGGCGCCCGATCTCGACGAGATGCGCCAGCACGCCGCCACCTTGCTGAGCCAGTTCGGTTTGGGCAGCGCGCTGCATCAATTGCCCGCAACTTTGTCGGGCGGAATGCGCCAGCGCGTGGCACTGGCCCGCACCTTGTTGGAGGACCGCAAGGTGATCCTGATGGACGAGCCGTTCTCGCAACTCGACGCCATCACGCGGCTTGAGTTGCAAGATCTGGCCGGCAGCCGGCTCAAAGGCCGCACCGTGCTGCTGATCACCCATGATCCGCTCGAAGCTTTGCGCCTGGGCGACCGGATTTTGATCATGGCCGGACGGCCGGCCAGCATCGGTGCGCCCATCACCGTGGCAAGTTCCCTGGCGGGCGACGCACCGCGCGATCCCGCCGATCCAGCGCTGCTGGCGCTGCAGGCCGAATTGATCGCCCGACTGCGCGCGGCCCATGCGGCGACACGCGACACCACGCGAGGCATGGCATGATCGCGCTGCGCCTGATCGTCACCCTGATCGGCTTGCTGCTGCTGTGGCAGGCGGTGGTTTGGCTGGGCGACGTGCCGGCCTTCATCCTGCCCGGCCCCTATCGCGTCGCCGTAGCGTTGATCGATCGCTGGCAGCTGCTGCTGACGCATGGCGCGATCACCGCACTCGAAATCCTGGCCGGCATGGCGTTGGGCGTGGCGCTGGGCATGGCCAGCGGTGCGTTGCTGGTGCAATTCGCCACCGCGCGGCGCTGGTTGTTGCCGTTATTGATAGCGAGCCAAGCCGTCCCCGTGTTCGCCATCGCGCCGCTGTTGGTGCTGTGGCTGGGTTATGGCGTGGCCTCGAAGATCGCCATGGCCAGTTTGGTGATCTTCTTCCCGGTGGCGATATCGTTCTTCGACGGTCTGCGCCGCACCGATCCCGCTTGGCTCGATCTGGCGCACACCATGAACGCCTCGCGCGGCGCAGCGATGATGCAGATCCGCCTGCCCGCCGCGCTGCCGAGCTTGGCTTCGGGCCTGCGCGTGGCGGCGGCCGTCGCACCGATCGGCGCGGTGATCGGCGAGTGGGTCGGCGCGGCCGGCGGGCTGGGCTATTTGATGACCCTATCCCTGGCGCGCGGCCAAACCGCTGTCGCGTTCGCGGCCTTGGCGCTACTCACGGCGCTGGGCCTTGCGCTCTATTTCGCGGTCGACGCGCTGTTGCGGGCGCTCATTCCCTGGCAGACCGAAACTTTAGCTGATCGATGATGGAGAAATTCATGAAGCGCTTGCTTGCGATTGCCCTGCTGGCTTGCCTTGTTGCCGTTCCGGCGCACGCCGCCGACAAAATCACTCTGGTGCTGGATTGGTTCGTCAATCCCGATCACGCCGCTTTGGTGATCGCACGCGATCACGGCTTCTTCGCCAAGCACGGATTGGATGTCGAGCTGATCGCACCGGCCGATCCCAACATCCCGCTCACCATGGTGGCGGCGGGCAAGGCCGATGTCGCGGTCAGCTACGAGCCGGTGGTCGAGATGCAAAAGGATGCCGGCCTGCCGGTGCAACGCCTGGGCGTGTTGGTGGCCCAGCCGCTCAACAGCCTGGTCGTGTTGGAGGACGGGCCGATCAAGCGCCTGGCCGATCTCAAGGGCAAGAAGATCGGCTTCTCGATCGGCGGCTTCGAGGATGGGCTGGTCGGCGCCATGCTCGAGCATGCCGGGCTGACGCTCAAGGA
>JBBSNV010000352.1:0-3161 GCA_038260375.1 Reyranellales bacterium | reverse complement strand
GCGGCTTGTACTGGGCCGCTTATGGGCCGCTTATAGGCCCGTCGATGGGCCGCGGGGGCCTACATTGCCCGGCCGCCCGTGCATCCTTTATGATGCGGAGGCCGCGAGTTTTTTTGACGGATAGTTCGTGAACACGATGCCTCAACCACGACTTTTGCCCGGCGATGCGGCGCCTTGGTTCGTGGTGCGTTCGGTCAAGAACCCGCGCTTTCATTTCGATACGACCGCCGGCCGTTATTTGTTGCTGTATTTCGCCGGCAGCTTGGCGAGCGAGTCGGGCAAAGCGGTCGAGCGGGCGCTGCTGGCGCAAGCAACCTTGTTCAACGGCGTCGATGCCGCGTTGTTCCTGATTTCCGCCGACCCGGCCGACGAACAAAGTGGCCAACAGGAAAAAGCCGGCATCAAATATTTCTGGGATTTCGGCCGCGACGTGGCTCGGCTGTATGGCTTGGCCGATGAGCAGATGCCGCTGGGCGTTCGGCCCGCGCTATTGTTGATCGATCGCGATTTGCGCATTTTGACGATCAAGGCGCTGAGCGAGAACGCCTTGGCCGACGCCGAGACATTTATCGATATGTTACGCCGCCAGCCGCCGGCGCAGCTGCCAAGCTTGGCAATGCGTCAGGCCCCGGTGTTGGTGGTTGAGCGCATCTTCGAGCCGACCTTCTGCCGCATGCTGATCGATGTTTACAACACGCAAGGCTCGGTCGATTCCGGCTACATGCAGCAAGTCGATGGTCGCACAGTGGGCGTGATCGACTACGGACATAAGCGCCGCCAGGATTGCGTGCTGACCGACGACAAGCTCATCGATCAATGCCGCACCCGTATCACGCGCCGACTAGCGCCGGAGATCAAAAAGGCATTTCAATTCGAAGTGACGCGGATCGAGCGCTTTCTGGTGGCGGGTTACGACGCGAAGATCGGCGGCTATTTCCGGTCGCATCGCGACAACACCACCTCGGGTACCGCACATCGCCGATTTGCCGTCACCATCAATCTCAACGCGGAAGAATACGAAGGCGGCGATTTGCGCTTTCCCGAATACGGGCCGCAGTATTATCGCGCCCCGACCGGTGGCGCCGTGGTGTTCTCCTGCTCGCTTCTGCATGAAGCCCTGCCGGTCACGCGCGGCGTGCGCTATGCCTACTTGCCGTTCCTGTACGACGAGGAGGGTGCGCGGATCCGCGAGCAGAACGCCAAGTTGATCGACAGTCGCACCATGAAGCTCGACGATAAGCGCCAGCCGGTGCCGGTCGGCGAAGCCGAGCCGGCGCGCGGTTAGATCGTTTCGGGCCGGCGCGCCAGACGCCGCGTCAAGGCTGCGAGCAACATCGAGGCCAGGGCTGCGACGGCGAAGTAATAGATGCCGATTTGCAGACGGCTATCGACGAAAAAGCTCGATTGCAGGCTGACCACGGCCAGCGCCACCACCAGCACGTCGAGCATCGACCATTTGCCCAAGGCGTCGAGCAGGAACAGGCTGCGCCCGTCGCGTGGGCCGCGCGGCAGCAGCCACAGCAACCCCAACAGCAGCAGCTTGACGTAGGGGAAGATCACCGAGAACAGCAGGATTATCGCAAACACCAGCCATTCGCGGCTGTCGCGCAACGCCTGCAGGCCGCCGAGGATGGAATAGCGCGTCTCGAACAGATGCACCTGCACGATGCTGATCGCCGGCAGCACCAGGCCTATGGTCAGCGCCGCCAGGCTGGCCAGGATTCCGGCCAGCATCAGTAGGCGTCGCAACAGCGGCACAGGGCGCGTAGCAGTAGGGGCGGCGTCGGCCATGCGACAGTTCTAGCATTTGCGGCAATAAAAAACCCCGCCGTGGCGGGGTTTTCGCTTCGCCTTGCTGGGCGTTCAATGCATGCGCTGCGGCATTTGCGCGATGGCCTGGTCGACCAGTTCCTGCGCCTTGCCCTGGCTGATTTGATCCTTGAGCACGGCGCGGGCGGCGGCAATGGCGACATCGACCGCGGTGTTGCGCACTTCGTCCAGCGCCTTTTGCTCGGCTTGGGCGATGCGCTCCAGCGCATGCTTTTCCTGCTGCGCCAACTGCTTTTCCAGGTCCGACACCGCCTTGGTCTTCAGCCGTTCGGCCTCGATGCGCGCCTGGGCGACGATCGATTGTGCCTCTTTCAGCGCTTCTTGCTGCTTTTGCTGGTGCGCCGCCAGTGCCGTCTCGGCTTCCTGGCGCAACCGCTCGGCCTGGTTGATCGACTGGGCGATCCGGGCGCTGCGGGCGTCGAGCAACGTCGTCATGGCCTTGAAGGCCTTGCGCGCGATCAATACCACGAAGACGACGAAAGCTACCGCGACCCAAAATTCGGCCTCGGCAAATAGGGAATGCTCACCGGCGTGTTCGCCGGCTTCGGCAGCGTAAGCGATCATTTGCCGGTCTCCGCCAGGACGCGATCGACCGCCGATTTAACGCGGTCGGCGTCGGGCTTGGTGTCGGTCAGCTTGGCAACCGCGGCCAGGGCCACGTCGCCCGCCACCTGACGCAACTGGTCGAGGGCTTGCGAGCGGGCCGCGGCGATACGGGTCTCGGCGCCTTTGATCTGCTGAGCGACCTTGGCGCCCATCTCGGCGCCGCGCTTGGCGCTTTCCGCCGCCATGGCTTCGGATGCGGCGCGCACGATGCCTTGGGCTTCGCCGCGCGCATCGGCCATGGCTTGTTCGTAGGCGGCCAAGACGTTGGTCGCTTCGTTGCGCAGCGCCTGAGCGCGGTCGAGATCGGAAACGATCTTCTCCTCGCGCCGCATGATCGTGTTGCCGATGCGTGGCAGCACGACCCGCGACATCGCGATGTAGAGCGCGATGAAGGTGATCGCCAGCCAGATCAGCTGCGGCGCGAACGACTTCGGATCGAGCTGCGGCAGGCCTTCTGCCATTGCCGGCGTAGCCAGCGCCAGCAAGGCGGCCGCTAGAACCGTCTTGCGTAGAGCGTCGAGCAAACCGTGTGGCATGACCGTGCCGTACCTGTCTTGCTTAGCCGAACAGGATCAACATGGCGATGCCGAGCGCGAAAATCGCGGTCGCTTCGGACAGCGCCATACCCACGAACAGATTGCCGGTCTGGGTCTTGGCCGCCTCCGGGTTGCGGATGGCGGCGCTGACGAACTGACCGAACAGCACGCCGATGCCGATGCCGGCGC
>JBBSNV010000351.1:0-3162 GCA_038260375.1 Reyranellales bacterium | reverse complement strand
GCCATCACGCCCAGCCGTGTCGTGACACCGGCGCGCAAAGCGCCACAGGGCGTGAAGACCTCGCAGCTGCGCCTGGGCCTCGAGCAATTCGCCACGCCGCCGATCGACATTCTCTCCGCGCCGCCCAAGAGCGCCGCCAACCTGGTGATCGACGAAGATGCGCTGACCCAGAACGCGCGCCTGTTGGAAGGTGTGCTGGCCGATTTCGGCGTCAAAGGCGAGATCGTCAAAGTGCGCCCCGGCCCGGTGGTCACTTTGTACGAATTGGAGCCGGCGCCCGGCACCAAATCCTCCCGCGTCATCAATCTGGCCGACGACATCGCCCGCTCGATGAGCGCGGTGTCGGTGCGCGTCGCCACCGTGCCGGGCCGCAACGTGATCGGCATCGAGTTGCCCAATCTGCGGCGCGAAACGGTTTACCTGCGCGAGCTGCTGACTTCCAAGGACTACGAAGACGAGCGCTATTCCTTGCCGCTGATCCTGGGCAAGGATATCGGCGGTTCGCCGGTGATCGCCGATCTGGCGCGCATGCCGCATCTGTTGATCGGCGGAACCACCGGTTCGGGCAAATCGGTGGCAATCAACACCATGATCTTGTCGCTGCTCTACCGGCTGACGCCCAACCAATGCCGCTTCATCATGATCGATCCCAAGATGCTGGAATTGTCGGTCTATGCCGACATCCCGCATTTGCTGACCCCCGTCGTCACCGAACCGCGCAAGGCCGTGGTGGCATTGAAGTGGGTGGTGCGCGAGATGGAGAACCGCTATCGCGCCATGTCCCAATTGGGTGTGCGCAACATCGCGGGCTACAACGAGCGCGTGGCCGAGGCGCGGCGCAAGAGCGAGGTGATTACCCGCACCGTGCAGACCGGCATCGATCCCGACACTTTGCGCCCGACCTTCGAAGAACAGCCGCTCGATCTGGAATCGCTGCCGTTTATCGTCGTCATCATCGACGAAATGGCCGACCTTATGTTGGTGGCCGGCAAAGACATTGAAGCTGCGGTCCAGCGCTTGGCGCAGATGGCGCGCGCCGCCGGCATTCACGTCATCATGGCGACGCAACGCCCGTCGGTGGACGTGATCACCGGCACCATCAAAGCCAATTTCCCGACTCGCATCTCGTTCCAGGTCACTTCGAAGATCGACAGCCGCACCATCCTGGGCGAACAGGGCGGCGAGCAACTCTTGGGTCAGGGCGACATGCTGTATATGGCGGGCGGCGGACGCATCAGCCGCGTGCATGGCCCGTTCGTGTCCGACACCGAAGTCGAAAAAGTGGTCAAGAGTCTACGTGGCCAAGGCCAGCCGGCCTATATCTCCTCGGTCACCGAAGAGACCGAAGGCAGCGGCGCCATGCCGGGCGCGGGCGGCGAAGGCGGCGGCAGCGAATCCGATGAGCTCTACGACCAGGCCGTTGCCATTATCACCCGCGAGCGCAAGGCCTCGACCAGCTTCATCCAGCGCCATTTGCAGATCGGCTATAACCGCGCCGCCCGCATCATCGAGCGCATGGAATCGGAAGGCGTGGTGTCAGCCGCCAACCATGTCGGCAAACGCGAAGTGCTGGCGCGCAGCATCGACGACAACGAGCGGCTGAACTAGCGTCCTGCTATACTGGGCCGCATGCCCAAGATCGTCACCGACAGCCGTTCCTTCACCGCCGACAAACCCTGGGGCGCGCGCGACCTGGCCGAGATCGACGGCGCCACGGTGCGGCTGCATTGGACCGACCAGCCCTATAAATGGCACGTCAACGACGGCAGCGAAGTGTTCGTGGTGTTGGATGGCTTAGTCGAGATGCGCTATCGCGAGCACGGCGAGGAAAAGACCGTGACCTTACGCACCACCGACATGTTCATCGCCGAAGGGGGCGACGAGCATAGCGCCACGCCGCTTGGTCAGGCGCGCATCCTGGTGATCGAGCGCAAGGGTTCGGTCTAGCGGTGGCGCCGTTATCCGACCGCAAAGCGCGCGCCGAACGCCTGGGCGATTATTTCGAGCTGCAGCTGCGTTTCGCCGCGCATATGGCTGAGCGCATGGCACTGCCGTTTACGACGGCGGTCAAGCGCTTCACCAGTCTGCATCGCCGCTTTGGCCTCGGTGATCCCGATGGTGGCGATCCCGGCTATGAGCAGCAGCCGCTCTGGGATTCTTATGCCGAGCGGCTGGCGAATTTGCCGACGCTCGAAGCCCAGCGCGCCTGGACCCAGGAATTCTTTATTACCGCCCCGCCCGATGCCCTGCCCACCGACCAGACATTTTTCGGCTGTTTCGGTTGTGCGCCGCCCGAGGAGACCGGGATCGTGCGCATCCATTTCGCCAAACGGGACAATGACGAACTCAGCCCGCTGCATCGCTCCAAGATCGACCGGCGCAAAGCCGATCTGGCGCGGGTGGTGGCGTTCGTCAACGCGCGCTATCCTGAGGCCACCAGCATCAAGGGCATATCTTGGCTCTACAATCTGCCGGCCTATCGCCGGCTGTTCCCGCCCGACTACGCTGCCTCGGTCGCGCCGGTTAAGGCGGTACGGCTCAGCGGCATGTCGAGTTGGGGCCAGATGCTGAAAAACGACGAAACGATCAAGCCCGAGTTGCGTAGTGCTTTGCTAGGCAACTTGCCCGAAATGGATATCACGGCGCCGTGGCGCAGCTTTCCCCTGCAAGTGATGACCGCCCAGGCGCCGGTCGCGGCGTTTACTGCTTTTTATCGAGGCCACAATGTTGACGAATTGCCTGCCCAGCTATAGAGGCAGACACGCCATGCCAAATCGCACCCTCACCACGCACCAACCCGCCCGCCGCTTGGTTCTTAAGGCGGCGCTGGCCACGCTGTTGCTGGGCGTCACTGCGCTCAGCTCGACCGGCCCGGCGCTGGCGCAAAACAAGGCTGTGCCGAAAGCGCCGCTCAGCGCGCAGGACCGCGAGGACGTGACGCGGGTCGAGCAATATCTCAACGGCCTGACCACCTTGCAGGCGCGCTTCGCCCAGGCCGCCGACAAGGGCCTGGCGCTGCAGGGCGATTTCTACATCAAGCGGCCGGGCAAGCTGCGCTTCCAATACGACCCGCCGGCGCATATCCAGGTGGTGGCCGATGGCCGGCAAGTCACCTATTACGACGCCGACAACGACCAGATCAGCCAGGTGCCGACCGGGCTG
>JBBSNV010000350.1:0-3179 GCA_038260375.1 Reyranellales bacterium | reverse complement strand
ATACGCCCGTATTTGAGCTGCCGTAGCGCTACGTATAGCGTAACGAGTGAGCCGATTAACGTGCCTATCAGCGTTCCCGCGATAGCTAACAAAGTGCTTACGTGAGCCTCAAGCATTTTCTTTCCCCCGGCGGCATTTCAAGAGTGCCCCGCGTTGCAGCTGCTAGTTGTTGCGGGGGAAGGAAGTCTACGGCCTGCTGGCGGTTCTCACCATTGCTCAACTAACCTATAGATTGGGATTAAGGAGACCATTCATACATGCGAGTAGCAATCAAATTGATCGTGGCGGGGCTGGCTTTTTCCGGCGCAGCGCGAGTGCAAACCTCGCCGGGCCATTTCTTTTGGAAATGGCTTTTATGCGGAATGCGCCGACGCCAAAATCACGGGCCTCAGCTTGGGCTGTATTAGTTATGTGGCGGGAATGTCCGACATGATGGTGCTGGCCTATATCGTCAGCCCGTCCGGTGTGCTTTCGATTGGGGGAAGAGGCAAAATTGCCAAGTCGTGCCCACCGCCCGGGTCAATCAATCAGCAATATCAGGATATTATTTTGGGATACTTGGCGGATCACCCGGTGAACCGCCAAGAGCCAACGGTTCTTCTGTTCGCCAAAGCAATGGCAGCAGCCTTCCCATGCCCAGCGCCAAACCACTAATTTTCGCAGCCCTCGCCTTTCTGGCAGCGCCAGCGGTCGCACAGCCGCTTGTCGTTGAGGGTGTCGGTGTGGAAATGCTCCCGATGAAAGAGCGTCAATCGGAGATGTCTTCGGGCGTCGCTTATTAGGAAGGCGAGATTTACAATTTGATCCGGGAAGGGCGAGGTGTGCCCGCCGTACCTCTGATTGTTATTGGCGTGGCGCCGTAGCGGAGCTATGCCGCGCGAATGAAGACTTCCAAAACCAAACTCTTGCTTACCCACTGCTTACCCGCAAAATCAAAGAGCCTAGCCGTTTCCAGCTAAGCCCTTGATTTATTTGGTGGAGCCAAGCGGGATCGAACCGCTGACCTCTACAATGCCATCGTAGCGCTCTCCCAGCTGAGCTATGGCCCCGAAATTATCGCGCCGTGATCCACCTGGTATGGCGGCGCTTCGCGGAAAATAAGAGCCTCCGTCTGGCCGCGCAAGAGGAAAGAAACCGCCTCTTGCCCGCCATCCAGCGGCCCGTCCTTAGTCCTTAGGCCGCGCCTCGTCGTCTGGCTCGACCACTTCGATATCGTCGTCGTCCTCGAGGTCTTCTGCGTCCTCGATCAACGCGTCGTCGCCCGCATCGTCCGCCGCTTCCTCGACTACCGGCACGATTTTCTCGATCGGCTTCTTGACCGGCGCCGCCTTGGGCGCGCTGCGCGAGCGGCGCGTCTTGATGAAGTCTTCCGCGTCGTGCGAATGCCCGCATTTGGGGCACACGATCGGCGCACGCTTCAAATCGTAAAAGCGCGCCTCGCATTTTTGGCAGGTGCGCTTGGTGCCCCATTCCGGTTTTGCCACCTCTGGGTCTCCTTCAAAATTCGCTGAAAAGCTTAAGGCCGGGGTGCCCTTTGCCATGGTCTCGCCCTCCCTGTCAAATCGCACTGGAAAGCCGATTTCCCGGAATTTCCGGCCTTAGCGCTGTCGCTGGTTGAGTTTGGGGCGAGTATGGTAGGAACCCGCTCATATTGGCCGTTCGGGCCACGATTCAAGCGCCTAAAACAAGGAGTTCGCCCTGAAACCGTTCCGCTCCCAGCCCACCGCCGCGCTATCGGGCCGGTTGCGCCCGCCGGGCGACAAGTCGATCTCCCATCGCGCCTTGATGCTGGGCGCGGTGGCGGTGGGGCAGACCATTGTCAGCGGGCTGTTGGAGGGCGAGGACGTCCTGCACACGGCGTCTGCCTTGCGCCTGCTGGGCGCCGAAATCGAGCGTCGGGCCGACGGCGCCGCGGGACCGACATGGCACATCCATGGCGTCGGCATTGGCGGTTTCAGCGAGCCGGCCGATATTTTGGACATGGGCAATTCCGGCACTTCGGCCCGGTTACTGACCGGGCTGCTGGCCACCTCGCCGTTCACGACGTTCATGACCGGCGATGCCTCGCTGCGCCGTCGCCCGATGAATCGCGTCATCGAACCGTTGTCGCGTGTCGGCGCGCAATTCCTCACCCGCGCCGGCGGCCGCTTGCCGATGGCGGTGACCGGCGCCGCGCTGCCGATTCCCATTCGCTACGCCACGCCGGTGCCCTCGGCCCAAGTCAAATCGGCGGTGCTGCTGGCCGCGCTCAACACGCCGGGCGACACCACGGTGATCGAACGCGAAGCCACGCGCGATCATTCCGAAATCATGCTGGCGCATTTCGGCGCCAATGTGCGGCGCGAGCAAACGCAAGAAGGCGTCGCCATCACAATCACCGGCCAGCCCTTGTTGAAGGGCAGCAAAATCGTCGTGCCGAGCGATCCGTCCTCGGCGGCGTTCGCTGTTGTCGCCGCATGCCTGGTGCCGGGCGCGTCCTTGACCATCGAGAATGTCGGCCTCAACCCCTTGCGCACCGGGCTGTTCACGACTTTGAGCGAAATGGGCGCCAAGATCGAAAAGCGCAACCAGCGCCAGGTCGGCGGCGAGATCGTGGCCGATCTGTTGGTGCAAGGCTCAGAGCTAAAAGGCGTCGATGTGCCACCGCAACGCGCCCCCAGCATGATCGACGAGTATCCCATTCTCGCCGTCGCTGCCGCTGCCGCGCGCGGCACGACCACCATGCGCGGTCTGGCCGAGTTGCGCGTCAAGGAAAGCGATCGCCTGGCCGCCATCGCTGCCGGCCTCAAAGCCAACGGCGTGAAGTTCGAGATCACCGACGACAGCCTCACCGTTCACGGCGGTGTCGTGCCGGGCGGCGGTTTGGTGGCGACGCATCTCGATCACCGCATCGCCATGGCGTTCCTGGTGCTGGGCATGATCGCCCGCGACGGCGTGGCGGTCGATGACGTCGCCATGATCGACACTTCGTTCCCCGGCTTCGTCGCGCTGATGAATTCGCTGGGCGCTAAAATCGCGCCCGTCGAAAGATGATCGCGCGATATTGGGCGCTGCTATCCCAACCTGTCGTCCTGAGCGTAGCTTTGGTCATGAAAGGAGCAGAAAATTATTTGGCCCCTCTCCCGAGGCTTGGGGTTGGTCGTGGCCGGCCAAGCCAACCCCACGAAGTGGGAGAGGGT
>JBBSNV010000349.1:0-3182 GCA_038260375.1 Reyranellales bacterium | reverse complement strand
TCGCCGCCTCATCGCTGCGCGCTGCGGTGACGGAGGCGAAATTCTCCGCCCATCTGCTGGACGGCGTCACCGGCTCGGGCAAGACCGAAGTCTATTTCGAAGCCATTGCTGCGGCCTTGCGCAGCGGCCGCCAGGCACTGGTGATGCTGCCGGAAATCGCGTTGGGCGCGCAGTGGCTGCAGCGGTTCGAGCGCCGCTTTGGCGTACTGCCGGCGACCTGGAATTCCGATCTCACGTCGTTGGAACGCCGACGCACCTGGCGCGCGGTGGCCGATGGCCGGGCCAAGGTGGTGGTCGGCGCGCGTTCGGCGCTGTTCCTGCCATTCACCGATCTCGGCCTGATCGTGGTCGACGAAGAACACGACGGCGCCTTCAAGCAGGAGGACGGCGTGATCTACAACGCGCGCGATATGGCGGTAGTGCGCGCTCGATTGGAGAACATACCGATCGCGCTGGTCTCGGCCACGCCGTCTTTGGAAACCGTGGTCAACGTCGAAGCCGGCCGTTACGACGGCTTGCATCTGCCGGCACGGCACAGTGGTGCGGCCTTGCCGCAAATCTCGGCGATCGATTTGCGTCGCACGCCGCCGGAGCGGCAACGCTGGCTGTCGCCGCCGCTGATCAAAGCCGTCACCGAGACTTTGGCCAATGGCCGCCAGGTGTTGCTGTTCCTCAATCGTCGCGGCTATGCGCCGCTCACTCTGTGCCGGACATGTGGCCATCGCATGGAATGTCCCAACTGTTCGGCGTGGTTGGTCGAGCACAGATTCAGAGGACGCCTGATCTGCCATCACTGCGGTCACTCGGTTTCGCGGCCGAAGGAATGCCCGTCCTGCGAGGCCGAGGACAGTCTGGTGGCTTGCGGTCCCGGCGTCGAACGCCTGGCGGAAGAAGTGCGCAATCTTTTCCCCGAGGCGCGTTTTTCGGTACTGGCCTCGGACATGATTGCCTCGGCGCGCCAGGCCCAGGCGCTGATCCAGCAAGTAGCCGATCACGAAGTCGATCTGGTGATCGGTACCCAGATTGTGGCCAAGGGCCATCATTTCCCCGATCTTAGTTTGGTGGGCGTGGTCGATGCCGATCTCGGTTTGACCGGCGGCGATCTGCGCGCGGCGGAACGCACCTATCAATTGCTCTATCAAGTGGCGGGGCGGGCCGGGCGCGAAGCAGGCGATGGGCGCGTGTTGCTGCAGACCTACCAGCCGCAACATCCGGTCATCGCGGCCTTAGCCAGCTTCAATCGCGCGCGCTTTTTCGCCGCCGAGAAAGCCGAACGCGCCGCCGCCCACATGCCGCCCTTCGGCCGCCTGGCCGGCGTCATCGTCTCGGGCGCCGACGATAGTTTGGTCGATGCCATCGCCCGCGATCTGGGCCAGCGCGCGCCAAAGCTCGATGGCGTGCAAGTGTTGGGGCCGGCGCCAGCGCCGCTGGCCTTATTGCGTGGCCGCCATCGCCGGCGTTTGTTGCTCAAGGCGCGGCGCGAAGTCGATGTGCAATCCGTGCTGCGCGACTGGCTGGCCACGGTGAAGGTGCCGGCCAGCGTGCGCGTGCAAGTCGATATCGATCCTTACAGCTTCATGTAGCGGCCTGTTGGGTCCCGAAAATTGCCCACAATCATGCGCCGCGAGGCGAAACAACCCTTTGAAGCAAATGGCAAATATGGCGCAAAGTGCCGCGCCCAAGTTTGCTTGCAACGCAATAGGGCGTGTGTTACCTAACCTCCGCCGTTGCGCCAGGGGGTTTTTGGCGTGGCTGGCTGGCGTTAAATAGCCATTAAAATCAGATACTTAACGAACCTACCTCGGTTGCTGGGAACGGACGGGAAATGACTGTCGAAGCCTCCGCTGAAGTCGGCCTTGAAGGCCGTTATGCCAGCGCGCTTTTCGATCTGGCGGATAACGCCAAGCAGCTCGATTCCGTCGCCGGCGATTTGCTTTCCCTGCGCAAAGCCATCGATGACAGCGCCGATCTGCGGCAGCTGATTTTCAGCCCGATTGTGGCGCGCGATGCGCAGAGCAAGGCCATGCTGGCCGTGGTCGATGCCATGAAGCTGGCGCCGCTGACCCGTCAATTCATCGGCTTGGTGGTGCAGAAGCGCCGCCTGTCCAGGCTGCCCGGCATGATCCGCGCCTATCTGGCCGAGCTGGCGCGGCGCCGTGGCGAAAGCAGCGCCGAAGTCGTTTCCGCCGTTCCGCTCAGTGCCGCACAAAGCGACAAGCTCGCCGAAGTGCTGCGTGGCGTGGTCGGCCGCAAGATCACCCTCGAACAACGCGTCGATCCCGACATTCTGGGCGGCCTTGTCGTCCGCGTCGGCTCGCGCATGTTCGATTCGTCTATTCGCACCAAGCTGCAGCGTCTGCAGCTTGCCATGAAGGGAGTTGCATAATGGATATCCGGGCCTCCGAGATCTCGGCCATCCTCAAGCAGCAGATCGCCAATTTCGGCACCGATGCCGAAGTGGCCGAGGTCGGCCAGGTTCTGTCCGTCGGCGACGGCATCGCGCGCATTCACGGCCTGGACAACGTCCAAGCCGGCGAGATGGTCGAATTTCCCGGCGGCATCAAAGGCATGGCGCTGAACCTGGAAGTCGACAACGTCGGCTGCGTGATCTTCGGCGACGACCGCACGATTAAAGAAGGCGACGTCGTCAAGCGCACCGGTTCGATCGTCGAAGTGCCGACCGGCCGTGGCCTGTTGGGCCGCGTGGTCGATGGCCTGGGCAATCCGATCGACGGCAAGGGCCCGATCGTCGACGCCGTGCGCAAGCGCGTCGAAGTCAAGGCGCCCGGCATCATTCCGCGCAAGTCGGTTAACGAGCCGATGCAGACTGGCCTCAAGGCGGTCGATAGCTTGGTTCCGGTCGGTCGCGGCCAGCGCGAGTTGATCATCGGCGATCGCCAGACCGGCAAGACCGCCGTCGCCATCGATACCTTCATCAATCAAAAGACGGTCAACGCCGGCACCGACGAGAGCAAGAAGCTCTATTGCATCTACGTCGCCATCGGCCAGAAGCGCTCGACCGTGGCGCAGATCGTCAAGACCTTGGAAGACGCCGGCGCCATGCAGTATTGCATCGTGGTCGCCGCCACCGCGTCCGATCCGGCGCCGTTGCAGTTCCTGGCACCGTATACCGGCTGCACCATGGGCGAATATTTCCGCGACAACGGCATGCACGCGCTGAT
>JBBSNV010000348.1:0-3184 GCA_038260375.1 Reyranellales bacterium | reverse complement strand
TCAATGAGCATGACTGATCCCATCGCCGACATGCTGGTCCGCATCAGGAATGCGGCTGCAGTGGGCAAGCCGGCGGTGAAGATGCCGTCGTCGAAGATCAAGGTCGCGATCGCCAACGTCCTGAAGGACGCGGGCTATATCGGCGACCTGCGCGTGACCGAGCGCGGCGCCAAGGCCGAGCTCGAGATCGAGCTGAAATACTATGAGGGCCGCCCGGTGATCGAGCGCCTGCAGCGCGTCTCGCGCTCGGGCCTGCGCAATTATCGCGGCAAGGACGCGCTGCCCAAGGTACTCAACGGCCTGGGCGTGGCGATCGTTTCCACCTCCAAGGGCATCATGACCGACCTGCAGGCGCGCCAGCAGGGCGTCGGCGGCGAAGTTTTGTGCTTCGTGGCCTAACTGGAAAGTCCGGCCAGGATGGCCGCTTCTAGATTTTTCGTGATCATGGATGACCACACTGGAGAAAAAGAAATGTCACGAGTCGCCAAGAAGCCGATCGTCCTGCCCAAGGGCGTCGAGTTGAAGATCGAATCCGGGACCGTCAGCGTCAAGGGCCCGAAAGGCACGCTGTCGATCGCCAAGCCGGCTGATGTCGAGGTCGTGGTCGAGGATGGCCACGCACAGCTGTCGAGCAACGATCCGGAGCGCATCGCCATCACCGGCACGCTGCGCGCGATCGTCGCCAACATGGTGCAGGGCGTCACCGAGGGTTTCGAGCGCAAGCTCGAGCTGGTCGGAGTCGGCTACCGCGCCGCGATGCAGGGCAAGGATCTGAACCTGTCGCTGGGCTTCTCGCATCCGGTGTTGTTCAAGACCCCGGACGGCATCAGCATCGCAACGCCCACGCAGACCGAGATCGTGGTCAGCGGCACCGACAAGCAGCGCGTCGGCGAGGTCGCCGCCAAGATCCGCGGCTTCCGCCCGCCCGAGCCGTACAAGGGCAAGGGCGTGAAGTACGCCGGCGAACACATCATCCGCAAAGAAGCCAAGAAGGCGTAAGGCGTCGATCCGCTTCGGAGAATACAGATCATGCAAAAGAAAATCGCCCGCCTGCGCCGCGCCAAATCGACCCGCGCGCACATACGCGAACTCGGCGTGCCGCGCCTGTCGGTGCTGCGCACCGGCCAGCACGTCTATGCACAGCTGTTCAGCGCCGACGGCTCGAAGGTGCTGGCATCGGCCAGTACCACGCAATCCGACGTGCGCGATGGGCTCAAGAGCAACAAAAACGCCGAGGCCGCGGCCAAGGTGGGGCGCGCGATCGCCGAGAGGGCCAGGGCCGCCGGCATCGAGAAGATCGCATTCGACCGTTCCGGCTATCGTTACCACGGACGCATCAAGGCGCTGGCCGACGCCGCGCGCGAGGGTGGATTGCAATTCTGATTGAAGCATGGAGCTTCGGCCCCATGTGGTGTTTGCTACAACGATTTTGGCTGCCATCCATGGCGTGACAATGTCGACCTCCGGGTCGCCCGGCCCGGCCATCCATGGCCGGTCGTTCGCCAAGGCAGCGCGGCATGCCGCGCTGAGCTCGCCTTGACTCACCCGCCGATGCGGTTGCATCGGACGTCCTCCGCCTTCTGCGCGGTTCGGCGCTTTACAGCGACAAGACCACAACCATAAGCGGCCTACAGCCGTACATCCTTCCAGACACAACAGGCAATCGAAATGGCAGACGAACGTGGACCACGGGGTCGCGACCGCAACCGCGAGGAAATCGACGACGGCATGATCGAGAAGCTGATCGCGGTCAACCGCGTCAGCAAGACGGTCAAGGGCGGCCGCCAGTTCACCTTCACCGCGTTGACGGTGGTGGGCGACGGCAACGGCCGGGTCGGCTTCGGCTACGGCAAGGCCCGCGAGGTGCCGGTGGCGATCCAGAAGTCGATGGAATACGCGCGCAAGGGCATGTCCAACGTCGACCTCAACAACGGCACGCTGTGGCACGCGGTCAAGTCCGGCCACGGCGCGGCCAAGGTGTACATGCAGCCCGCATCCGAGGGCACCGGCGTGATCGCCGGCGGCGCGATGCGCGCCGTGCTCGAGGCGGTCGGCGTCAAGGACGTGCTGGCCAAGGCGATCGGGTCGCGCAACCCGATCAATCTGGTGCGCGCGACGCTCAAGGGCCTGAATGACATGCATTCGCCGGCCAACATCGCGGCCAAGCGCGGCAAGAAGGTCGAGGACATCCATCATGGCTAAGAAAGAAAGCAGTGGCGGCACCGTCAAGGTGCGCCTGGTGAAGGGGCTGCGCGGTTCGCAAGCACGCCATCGTCTGTCGGTCAAGGCGCTGGGCCTGGGCAAGCTCGGCGACGTGCGCGAGCTCAAGGACAGCCCGCAGGTGCGCGGCCTGATCAACAAGGTCCATTACCTGGTGCGAGTCGAGGAGTAACCATGAAACTCAATACATTGAAGCCCGCCAAGGGCGCCCGCACAGAGCGCAAGCGCGTCGGTCGCGGTATCGGTTCGGGTCTGGGCAAGACCGCCGGCCGCGGACACAAGGGTTCGTTTGCACGCTCGGGCAAGGGCAAGATCAAGGCCGGCTTCGAGGGCGGCCAGATGCCGATGCACATGCGCCTGCCCAAGGTCGGTTTCCGTTCCAAGCTCAAGGGCGACACCGCGCAGGTGATGCTGTACCAGCTCGACAGGCTCGAAGGCGACATCGATCTGGCCGCATTGCGCGCCGCCGGGCTGGTGTCCAGTGGCGCCAAGCGGGCCAAGATCGTGAAGAAGGGCGAAGTGTCCCGGAAGCTCGTGCTCAAGGGCGTGCTGGCCACGGCCGGCGCGCGCGCGGCGATCGAGGCGGCCGGCGGCAAGATCGAACCCGACGAAGCCGGGGAGTAGCCCACGCATGTCAAGAAGCGGCAAGGCGATGGACGGTATCGGCGGTCTGGGCAAGTTCACCGAACTGCGCCAGCGTCTGCTGTTCGTGCTCGGCGCGCTGGTCGTCTATCGCATCGGCTGCTACGTGCCGGTACCGGGCGTCAACCCCGAGGCGATGCTGGCGCTGATGGAGCAGCAGAAGGGCACCATCGTCGACATGTTCAACATGTTTTCCGGCGGCGCGCTGCATCGCTTCAGCGTGTTCGCGCTGAACGTGATTCCCTACATCTCCGCCTCGATCATCGTGCAGCTGCTGGTGCAGATCGTGCCCAGCCTCAAGGCCATCCAGAAGGAAGGCGAG
>JBBSNV010000347.1:0-3188 GCA_038260375.1 Reyranellales bacterium | reverse complement strand
GCAACATCGAGCGCTTCAAGGTCACGCATATCTACATGCCGCCGACCTTGATCTACATGATGCTGGCGCATCCCGAAGTGCGGAACTTCGATTATTCGTCATTGAAGAATTTGGTTTACGCCTCGGCGCCGATGTCGGCCGACAAGCTGGTCGAGGCGCTCGACGTGTTCGGCCCGGTGCTGACCCAGACCTATGGCCAGGCCGAGGCCTGCATGATCTGCACGTTCTTTTCGCCGGCCGAGCATGCCGAGGCGCTCAATTCCAACCAACGCCAGCGCCTGACCTCGTGCGGCCGCACCACGCCGTTCATGCGTCTGGAGGTGATGGACGACGACGGCAAGCTGTTGCCCCGCGGCGAACGCGGCGAGGTGGTGGTGCGCGGCGGGTTGGTGATGAAGGGCTATTACAACAACCCCGAAGCCACCGCCGAAGCATCGAAATTCGGTTGGCACCATACCGGCGATGTCGGCGTGATCGACGAAGATGGCTTCGTCTATATCGTCGATCGCAAGAAGGATATGATCATCTCCGGCGGCTTCAACATCTATCCCTCGGAGATCGAGCAGGTGCTGTGGTCGCATCCGGCGGTGCAGGATTGCGCGGTGATCGGTGTGCCGGACGAGAAATGGGGCGAGGCGGTCAAGGCGGTGATCGAACTCAAACTCGGCCAGCAGGTTGCGGCGGAGGAATTGCTGGTGCTGTGCCGCGAGAAACTAGGCGGCATGAAGACACCCAAGACGGTGGAATTCATCGATGCCCTGCCGCGCAGCCCGGTCGGAAAGGTGCTGAAGAAGGATTTGCGCGCGCGCTATTGGCAGGGCCAGGCCCGGCAAATCTGATTCTTGGCCTGCGCCTATTCCTATTTCAAGAAGGCAGCGATCTCGCTCCACGCTGCTTTACCGGCCGCTTCGTTGTAGCCGATGGTGCCGAATGCATAAGTGGTTTTGGCCGGCAGGCCTCGCGCGTCGAAGGCGTGATAGGAATTGGGATAGGTGATCACTCGCAGCGAGCCGGCAGGGGCGCCTTTTACAGTGCTGTCGCATAACGCCGGCGGTGCCACAGTGTCTTGATCGCCGAACAGCACCAAGGCCGGCACCGGTGCACTCCAAGGCTGGGCGCTGCGGCAATCGGGATAGAGCATAACGGCTTTGTTCAAGGGCATGCCGGCATCGAGCGCGGCAATCACTACGCCGCCGCCATAGGACCAGCCGATGGCATAAACGCGATTGCCGTCGACACCTTGCTGTTGTTTGGCCCAGGCCGCTGCTTGCACCATGTCTTGCGCGGCGGTGGCATGGGGGATGCCCTTGGTGCAATTGGCAAGGTTACGCTTGCCCAGATAGTCAACGAAAACGACGAAATAGCCGGCTGCGCTCATGGCCTCGGCTTTTTCGGCATAAATATCGACATCGCCCAGCTTGACGAAGCCGGAGCAGCCGGAGACGAACAGCAAGATTGGGGCGGGCGCGGTCCCGGCAGGCTTGAAAGTGCGATACTCCTGCGCCCAGCACGCGCTGTCGAACATCAGCGTGACTATCGCAAGCGCCACGGCAGGCAGTGAGCTGAGCATATTCATTTCAGGCTTCTCGTCGGAGTCTTCAGGAGATAATCCTAGTGGGTGCTCTATCGGCCGACAATTGCCAACTACAACCTTTTGTTGCCGGTGTTGCAAATATTTCCCGCGGTCAAGCTAACCGTGATGCGGCGATGGAGGCTGCCGGCAGCCAGCGTTTGCCTTGCCCAGTAGCGCCGAATCCTGCAAAGTTTCGCTTAGCGATTGAATCTGGGCGATTAAGCAGGCGCCGGCGCAATGGCCGAAGGCCTTGGCGATAACTACAGGGGGTTCGCGATGATGATCCGCAAATTTGCGGCAATAGCCGCTTTGGCGACCGGTTTAACGATTGGGTTGAGCGCGGCAGCCGGTGCGCAGGAATTGAAGATCGGCTTGAAGACCGAGCCCAGCTCGCTCGATCCATTCTATCACAATCTCGGCCCCAATCTGCAGATGTCGGCCCATATGTTCGACCAGCTGGTGGCCCAGGACGACAATCAGAAACTGATTCCGGCCTTGGCGATCTCGTGGAAGCCGATCAGCGACACCGAATGGGAATTCAAGTTACGCAAGGGCGTGAAATTCTCCGACGGCAGCGAGTTCACGGCCGACGACGTGGTGTTCTCGGTCGATCGCGTGGCCAAAGTTCCGAACAGCCCATCGCCCTTTACCCTCTACACCAAGGCGATCAAGGAAATCAAAATCGTCGACCCGTACACTATTATTATGGTGACGGCATTCCCGCATCCCTTGCTGCCCAACGACCTGGGCTCGATCTATATCATGAGCAAGAAAGCCGCCTCCGGCAGCGCGCCCGAGGGCAAGACCACCGAGCAGCTCAACAAGGGCGATGGCTTGGTCGGCACTGGTCCGTATAAATTCGTCGAATGGGTGCGCGGCGACCATCTGACCTTGGAGGCCAATCCCAATTGGTGGCGCGGCAAGGCCAAGTGGAAGAAGGTTACGTTCCGCACCTTTACCGATAACGGCGCGCGCGTGGCCGCGATCTTGTCGGGCGATGTCGACGTGATCGAAAGCCCGCCGACCGCCGATCTGCCCAAGCTGCGCGAGAACCCGAAGGTCAGCGTCAGCCAGGGCCTGTCCAACCGCGTGATCTACATCGCGCTCGACAGCTTCGCCGAACCCTCGGTCGGCATTCCCGATACCAGCGGCAAGAATCCGCTGAAAGACAAGCGCGTGCGTCAGGCGTTGAGTATGGCGATCGATCGCGAGGCCATCGTCAAGCGCATCATGCAAAACCTAGGCGTAGCTGCGGGCGATCTGTTGCCGCAGCCGATGTTCGGCAGCCGCGCCGATGCCAAGGTGCAGAAATACGACCCGGCAGCGGCCAAGAAGCTGCTGGCCGATGCCGGTTATCCCAACGGCTTCACCATCACTTTGGGCACGCCCAACGATCGCTATATCAACGATTCGGACGTGGCGCAGGCGGTGGCGGCGATGTGGACCCGCATCGGCGTGAAGACCAACGTCGATTCGATCAAGTCCACCGTGTTCTTCAAGAATCGCGACGAATACAAATACTCGGCCTATCTCGCGGGCTGGGGCGCCGGCACCGGCGAAATGTCCTCGCCGTTGCGTTCGCTGGTCGCCAGCCAGAACAAGGACAAGGGCATGG
>JBBSNV010000346.1:0-3193 GCA_038260375.1 Reyranellales bacterium | reverse complement strand
CGGATCGTCGCGATGGGCATCGAAGCCCGCCGAGATAAAGACGAATTCCGGCGCGAATCTGTCCAGCACCGGCAGCACGTTGCGCTCCATATCGGCGCGGAACTCGGCCGAGCCCGCGCCGGGCGGCAGATAGGCGTTGACCACGTTCGGATAGGCCGGATCGTTGTCCATGCCGGTGCCGGGATAAAGCGGCGCCTGGTGTGTCGAGGCGTAGAACAAATCCGCGTCCGCTTTCGCTAGCGTTTCGCTGCCATTGCCGTGATGCACGTCGAAATCGACGATGGCGATGCGTTTGAGCCCATGCACCTTGCGTGCGTGATAGGCGCCCACGGCCACGTTGTTGAACAGGCAAAAACCCATCGCTGAGCCCGGCTCGGCGTGATGACCGGGCGGGCGCACCGCGCAGAAAGCATTGCGGGCCTCGCCCGCCATCACCGCATCGACCGCCGCCACCACAGCACCCGCGGCGCGCAACGCCGCCTCGCCCGAACCTTGCGAAACCACCGTATCAGCATCGATCTGGCGCATGCCCTCGGCCGGAATGGCGCGCAGCAGTCCCAGGACATAGGACGCGGCATGGCTGCGGCTGAGCTGCTCGACCGTAGCCTTGGGCGCCTCGCGCCGCTCGAGATAGGAAAACTCCTCACGCTCCAGCGCCGCCAGCACCGCGCGCAAGCGGTCCGGGCTTTCGGGGTGGAACGAGCCGGTCTCGTGCTGGAGACAGGCGCTATGCGAATAAAGGATCGTGCTCATGCAAACGGCCGTTTTGCCGACCATAAAGCATCGCGGCGCGTAAAGCTGCCGCTTTGGCCAGCCGCCCTAGGATCGGGCAGCGCCCAAAAATTAAGCGTTCGATTTCAACAGATTAGTCCTGCAGATTCCGCGCGGCAAAAGCTCGTTCTGCAATATTGACGCCGGCTGGGGCGCTCGGGCAAAGTACATCTCAATCATATAAATGATCGTTCATTTGGAGGCAACAATGTCCGAGACCAATGTGACTGGACTGCGCGCCGATTCCGCTGGGCGCGGCAGCACCGTTGCCCGCAGCGAATCGTCCGGCTCGGTCGCCTTTCAGCTCGACGGCAGCAAGGACCGCCAGTTCGTCACCGCGCTGGCGCGGGGCCTCGACATCTTGCGCGCCTTCCACGCCGGCGACGGCATGCTGGGCAACCAGGAGATCGCCGCCCGCACCGCGCTGCCCAAGCCGACCGTGGCGCGACTGACCCACACCTTGACGCAACTGGGCTATCTCAACTACGCGCGCCGCTTCCGCAAATACGAGCTGGGCGCCTCGGTGCTGGCCTTGGGCTATGCCGCTTTGTCCAATCTCGACATCCGCCAGGTGGCGCGACCGCATTTGCAGGCGCTGGCCAATTACTCCAACGCCTCGGTGGCGCTGGCGGGGCGCGATCGTTACTCGATGATCTACCTGGAATGCTGCCGCGGCCAAGCCACCGTGGCGCTGACCCTCGATGTCGGCTCACGTGTGCCGGTGCCCAACACCACTTTGGGCCGCGCCTATATCGCCGCCCTGCCTGAGCGCGAACGCAGCGTGCTGCTCGACGCTTTGCGCAAGCGCTGGCGCGACGACTGGACCAAGGTCAAGGTCGGCATCGAGAAGGCCGAGCGCGAGATCGCTCAGCGTGGTTTCTGTCTGTCGATTGGCGAGTGGCTGCCCGAGATCAACGCCGTCGGCGTGCCGCTGCGCGGTCCCGACGGGTCGGCGCTCTATGCGCTGAATTGTGCCGGTCCCTCGTTCTCGCTCAGCCGCGAGCGGCTGGAGCGCGATATCGGCCCGCGCCTGGTGCAGTTGGCGCGCGACGTGCAGCTCGGCCTGGCCAAGCGGCCGGCCCAGGATGGCGTGCGGCGACTCCGTAAAATCTGACGGCATGCGCCGTCGCGGCAAGATCTAGCGCTCTGGCGACAACGTCGCCGCTTCGCTAGAATTGCCGGACATCGCTGGGAGATCGTCATGACCGCAATGTCGCTCGACCATTACAACGTGTTCTGCAAAGACCTCAAGCGCACGCTCGATTTCTACCAAACCTATGTCGGCTTGAGGAATGGCGACCGCCCGCCGTTCAGCTTTCCCGGCGCCTGGCTCTATGCCGGCGACAAGCCGGTGTTGCATCTGGTGTCGGAGAGTGGCCGCAACGCCCAAGGCGCCGGCGCCATCGATCACATCGCTTTTGCCTGCCAGGGGCTGGACGCCACGGTGCAGAAGCTGAAGCAGGACAACGTGAAGTACGAGCTACGCCAGGTGCCGGCGCGGCCGCTCAAGCAGGTGTTCATCCACGATCCCGACGGCATCATGCTGGAGCTGAACTTCCACAGCGGCGTGTAGAGCAAATCAGCCGAAGCGCGCGCTGACCTCGCCCAGCTTGTCCCAACCCGCGGTCGCCGTGCCGGCACCCGGCAGGAATTGCGGTGCATGCACCGAGCCGGTCATGACGATGTCGCCGGCCTTAAGATTCGTGCCGAGCGCGATCAGCTTGTTGGCCAACCAAGCGAGCGAAATGATCGGGCTGCCCATCACGTTGCTGCCCGGCCCCGCGCCTAGCTCCTTGCCCTCGAAAGTCGTTTTGCCCTGCATCATCATGAAATCGATGCTGCGGAAATCGGTGATCTCGCGGCCCAGCACGCAAGCGGCCTGCAGGAAGTCGTCGGCGACGCGCGCCGGCCCCTTCATCTCGGGCAAATTGGCGTAGCGGTTATCGACCACTTCCATCGCCGGCATCACCGCGCCGATCAGCGGCAGGATGTTGGCGGCGGTGTACGGCCCGGCGCTGGCCGGCGCATCGCTCGCCATACGCACGGCCATTTCGCATTCGACGCCAGCCTTGAGCGGGTAGCCGGGGGCGAAATGGGCTGGGCTCTTGACTAGGCCGCTTTTCAGGATGCCGGCCAAAGCCGGCCCGGTCAGACCCAGGGCTTCGTATTGCGCGGACACGGCGGCCGCCACTTTCCACCCGGCCATGGCGTCGCGCCCGCCTTTGGTCAGTTCGTCGTGCAAGGCGAATTGGATGCGATAGGCATCGCGTTCGTTATCGGGCGGCTGCACGCCGCCGATGAAATCGACCACTTTGCGACCCACCCGCGCTCCGGCCAGACGCTGGGCCAGCGCCTTCACTGCATCGTCGTTCATCGTTTCCCCACTATTTTTTTGCTCAGGCGAATTTGGGTTTGCGCTTTT
>JBBSNV010000345.1:0-3208 GCA_038260375.1 Reyranellales bacterium | reverse complement strand
GGCACGCTTGAAGGTAGTAAAATCAAAGGCTTAGTTCGATCGAATGACGGCTAGCCGCGCCCGTTTGCAGTTACTTTGTCTAACCGGCGGGTGAAACGCGGATCGTCCAAAGTGTAAGCGCGCACACCAAGTCTCAGCCACAGCATGAAAATCAATATCAAAACAAATTAGATCGCTTAAATGCGGCGCTTCCTCGGTTAAGTTCACTCTGCTAGCACAGCACATCAGTGTGTAAGACCATATTGTTTCGACGGTCCGCGCCGGAACGAACAGTATTTCTATTGGAAAACCACTGGACGGATTGTAAATATTGCACTGTGCGGCGGCCCGGCATTGTCTATTGCGCCAGGTCAGGTCCCGCGGGGCTGAGCCTTTATTGTGGCCCGCGCGGCACGTCCCCGTCGATCTGCACGCGGCGCATACGGCGCTCTTCGCGATAGTCGTTGGGCGCGTAGTGCTGGGTGCAGCGATTGTCCCAGATCGCGACGCTGCCGGGTTGCCACTTGAATCGCATCTGCAACTCGGGCAGTTGTACGTGGTCGAACAGCATGTTCAGCATATGGCGGCTTTCCACGTCGGGCACGCCGACGATCGAGCGAGTATAGCTCGAGTTCACATACAGCGCCTTGCGTCCGGTCACCGGATGCACGCGCACCACCGGGTGTTTCGACGGCGGCGGGACGTTGGCTGCGTCCTGGTTGAGGAAGGCCGTGCCGGCGAAGCGACGCACTACGTCGGAATTGTCGTGCAGCGCCCACAGCCCATCAAGATAGGTGCGCAGACCCGGCGACAGCGTCTCGTAGGCGAGGTACATGCTGGCGAACAGCGTGTCGCCGCCGAAGCTTGGCGTCTTTTCGCAATAGAGAACTGCGGCCATCGGAGGGGCGGCGAAGTCGGTGTTGTCAGAATGCCATTTGCCGCCCACGTTGATCGTGCTGCCGTCGGTCTTGATCAGTGAAGTGTAGTCGTGGCCTTCGTATTTCGGCAGCTTCTTGGAGTAGGTCGGGGTTCCAAAGCGCGACGCCAGCTCCAACTGCCGCTCCATACTGAGTTGCTGGTCGCGGAAGAAGATAACCTGGTGCTGCATCAAGGCATCGTGAATCGCTGCGAACGTGGCGTCGTCCAGCTTGGCGCCGAGATCGACGCCACTAATTTCCGCCCCCAGCGCGAGGGCCAGCGGATTCGCCTTGATCGTCGCTCCCAGTTCGTTCGCAACCGCATGCAAGCTCATGGTCGTTCCTCCCAACTATACGGCTGACACAATCTTTGATGAGTGTCTCATTATTTTGCTCAATATTGGGAAAATTGATACCATGACGTATCGAAATATATGCCGAGAGCGCCTCGCCAGAGCCAGGGAAACGAGCCTTCGCATTGCGGCACGCGCGCCATAGGCCAGCGCATCCTTCACACCCGACCACGGGTCGACCGGCGGCGGCTGGCGGAAGCGAGTGGCGCCGCCGGTCGGCGCACCGTAATGAATGCCTTTTAGCGCGTGGGTGCCGCCGATCCTGACGCCGCGCAATTTGCCGTTCGTTGTCGGGGCGACCTCCTGCTCGCTCATGTGCCCTCTCCCACGTTGGTTCACGACCCACTTACTGCGGCCGGTCGGCTTCAAGGCGGCCGAGGTCGAGGCCTTGGCGCATAGCAAAATCATTCGAGCGGCGAACGTGGATTTGGCTTGAATGCCCACGTCACGGCGCCGTCAGGAGATGGGAGCTATCGAAATATAGGCAGTTGAAAAGCGATGGTGCCCAGGGCCGGAATCGAACCAGCGACACTGCGATTTTCAGTCGCATGCTCTACCAACTGAGCTACCTGGGCCCTCGCAGCCTGCCGCCGGCGAATTGGTGTCGCGGGCAGCGCCGTCCGGCAAGATCGCGGCCGGTGGGGCCGGGTGCTTATAAAAGAACGAGCGCGCGCTGTCCAGCGCCACCATATCGGCAATTAGCCGTTTGTTTTCCGCCACTTGGACGCCGGCCACTCTGTTATACTGGGACGGCTCATTGGGGAAATCATCCATGCTTCGCCTGGTCTCGCTGCTGATCCTTGCAACCTTCGTCATGTTGCAGACAGCGCATGCCGCCGATCCTGCCGCCAAGGCATTTGTCGAAGCGATCTATGCGCAGTATCGCACCACGGCCTCGCCCGGTGTCGACATCGCCGGCGACGAGGCGGTGAAGCGCTATTTCGAGCCCGGCCTGGCGGCGCTGCTGATCAAGGACGCCGAGGACGCCGACAAGAAGGGCGACGTGCCCAAGCTCGACGGCGATCCGTTCATCGATGCGCAGGACTGGCAGATCACCGACGTGAAGATGGCGCTGGCCGACACCGCTAAGGACCGCATCATGGCGACGGTCAATTTCAACAACTTCAAGCAGCCCAAATCGATAAAGCTCGACCTGGTCAAGATCGGCAGAGTGTGGCGCATCTACGACATCGTCTGGCCCGAGACCAGTTTGCGCAAACTGCTGACGACACCGTAAGGCGGCGATGGGCTAGCGCGGCTTAGGCGGCTCCGCGTCCTCACCCACACTATCAGCCTCATCGTCGGTGACGGGCGCAGCCGGGATGCGATAGCCCTCCTTCAGCCACCGCCCCAGATCGATATTGGCGCAGCGCCGCGAGCAGAACGGCTTGTGCGGCGGTGTCGCCGGTTGGCCGCAGATCGGGCATTTGGCCGGCTTGATCAGCCGCAATTTGGGTTGCTGCGCCATGGCCGGATGCTAGCCAACCCCGCGCTACTGGATCAAGCGTAAGCCGACGAAGCGCAAATCGCGCAAGGTTATGCCGGCATCGGCCAAATCGCGGTTGGCGGTATCGGTCGCCGCGGCGGCGATGGTCTTGGCGGCATCGGGCGCCGCCACCTGCTTGTCGTCGAGGGCCGCGACGGCGCGCTGGCTGGCCGCCTCCACGGTTTGCGACACCAGCTTGGCGGCATCGATGTCGGCGCCATGGAAGCGGGTCCAGTATTTTTCCGGGTCGCCGACGCTGTAATAGATCAACGCCTCGTAGGCCACCGGCACGTCGTTGGCCGATTTCACCGTGCGGCGCAATGCGGGCGCTGGCCGGGCGCCCTTGTCGATCAACGCCACCTTGTCGAGCAGCGGAACGCGATAAATACGCCCGCCGTCATGCACGTCGACGATCTTGCCGAAGCGCAAATGCACGGCGAAAAAACCGTCGGCCACTTTGGTGGTGTCGTAAT
>JBBSNV010000344.1:0-3233 GCA_038260375.1 Reyranellales bacterium | reverse complement strand
GGCCTTTGGTCTCGCGCGCCAGAAACACGGCGGTGATCGCCAGCACCAGCCCGATGCCGATCGAAGCCGCGCCGTCCAACTCGGGCAGCGCGAAAATCTGCGACGCCAGGATGCCGAAAAAGGCGATCGCCAGGCCCAGCAGCGCCGCGCTGTCCTCGAACAGCACCGTAAACGTGGTGGGGTCTTTGCTTTGGCGCACTGCCGCGAACAGGCCGCGCGAGCCGATATGCGGCCGGAATTCGTGCAGCGCGACAAGCCAAGTGGCGCCTTCGAACACCGCCGACAATCCCAGCACGACGTAGCTTACCGTTGCGTCGCGCACCGGCGCGGGGTCGAATATGTGGGTGATACCCTCGTAGAACGATACCCCGGCGCCCAGCGCAAAGATCAGCAGCGCGACGATGAAGCTCCAGAAGTAAAGCTCGCGGCCATAGCCCAGCGGCCGCTCGAGGTCGGCCGGCTGCGCCGCGCGGCGCAAGCCGTACAGCAACAGCAACTCGTTGCCGGTATCGACCAGCGAGTGTACGCCTTCGCTCAGCATTGCCGAGCTGCCGGTTAACGTCGCTGCTATGAACTTGGTGACGGCGATCAGCAGATTGCCGATCAGTGCGGCGTAAATCGGCGTGCGGGAAATGGCGGCCATCACTGTTGTCCTGGTCGCGTTGGGCGTTCGCCGCCCCGTGGCGTTACCACATAACGACGAACACCAGAGTGGCGGCAAAAATTGCGATGGCAATCATGCCAAAATCGGATGGCTGGCCATATGTGACACCTAGGCTTGATCCTGCGCGTGCCGATACTGGAGATCGAAGAGAAATTCCCTTACGCCGATTTACTCAACGCTTTTGCCGCATCGGCGACCATACGGATGGGCCGCGCAGCAGTTCCTATTTTTATACGCTGTCGGCCGGTGCGATGCGGGATAGTTGCTGCAGAACGGCGCCGATTTCAGTCGGCTTTTGCAGGAAGCGATATTTGAGGAAGCGCGGCGGAACGTCGGCCATGGCGTAGCCGGTGAGAAACACGAATGGTACGCCGCGCTCGATCAAAATGTCTGCCACCGGAAACACCCGCTCGCCATGCAGATTGGCGTCCAGCAGCGCCATGTCGAAGCTGGCGTCGCGCGCCATTGCCACGGCTTTGTCCAAGCGGCCGACCGGCCCGACGACCTCGTAACCCGAATCCGTCAGTTCCTCGGCCATCACCATGGCGAGAATGGCCTCGTCTTCGACCAACAGGATGCGTATTGCTTGCGGCAAATTACACCTAATTCCGGCTAGGCTAGGTTTTCGTCGGTCGGGATCGTCAGACGGGCGGAAAAGCCGGATTCCCCGTAATTAGGCTCGACGGTGCCGTCCAGCTCATACTGAATAACGCGCCGGATCATTTCCGTTCCATAGCCTTCGGTCTCCGGGCTGAGGACGCGGGGGCCGTCGATTTCCCGCCAATTCAGCACCAGGCAGCGCTTGGCGTCGATGGTTTCGAACCTCCATGTCACCTCCAGGCGCCCCGATTTTTCCGCCAAAGCACCGTATTTCATGGCGTTGGTGGCCAATTCGTAGATCACCATCGAATAGGCATTGGCCGCCCGCGCCTTGAGCCGCACATCCGGTCCGGTCATTGTAATACGCTCGGGCGCGCCGACGAACACTGCCAGCTGCGCTTCCATTAACCCCTGCAGCGGCACGTCCGACCAACTGGCGGCCGCCAATATCTGATGCGTGCGCGCCAGGCCCTGGATCCGGCCGATCAAGCCGTTCTTGAATTCCTCCATCGAGCCGCTGCGTCTTGCGATCTGCTGCGCCAAGGCCGAGACCACGGCCAAGATGTTCTTGACCCTATGATTGAGCTCGCCGACCAGCAATTGCTGATGCGCTTCGGCCTCGACCACGCCGCCGATATCGACGAACGTGACGATCGCGCCGTCGATTTTATCCTGCGACGTGCGATAGGGCAAAATCCGCATCAGAAAAAACGGTTGTCGTTTAGATGTTCGATTTTGCGCTCGATCGGGTCGCCGCTCTCGATCGTTTTGCGAATATCGGCGGCCAGCGACGGCATTTCGATCGCGCTGGCGATGTCGGTCAGCGGTCGGCCGCGATCCGATGGGATCTGCTTGAAGATTTCGGTAAAGGCCGGCGTGAAGCCGCGGATGCGCAACGCGCTGTCCAAAAACACCGTGGCGATCTGGGTGCTGTCGAACAGGTTTTTCAAATCGCTGTTGGCATGATCCAACTCGTCGACCTTGCTCGCCAATTCCGAATTGACCGTATGCAGTTCCTCGTTGACCGATTGCAGCTCCTCCTTGGAGGTCTCCAACTCCTCGTTGCTGGATTGCAGCTCTTCGTTGACCGATAGCAATTCCTCGTTGGCCGATTTCAGTTCCTCGACCGAAGTCTCGTGCTCTTCCACCAAGGTCTGCATCTTTTCCCGCATCGTTTGCAGTTCTTGCTCGGTATGCTGCAGGACCGCTTCGCCGTCATGCGATGCGGTGTCGGCGGCGCGCGCCGGCGCATCTTTGCCCTCCGCGACGTAGGAGATCACCACCAGTAGCGCCGCCTGCCCGGCCAATTCGCCGGCCGGCTCGGCCACCAGATCGACCACCTGCGGTCCCGCATCGGTCTCCACCACGGCGCCGTTAAACGAAGCGGGCTTATTGGTCTTGGCGGCGTCGCGCAGGATGGCGCGCAGCGGCGCGCGCAGGCCTTTGCGCGCCATGGCGATCAAATTGCTGTTGGGCACGCCGGCCGGCGCCTCGAGATACATGCCGGTGCGGCCGGAATAATGCAGCACGTCGCCGTCGGCGTTGACCAGCACATGCGCAGGCGCATAGCGGTCCATCACCCGCGCTTCGATCTGACGCAGCGCGTCTTGGTCGGGATGCGACGGGCCGGTCATTAGCGGCTTGACGTTCACGTGGCGCTCTCCTTTGTCGCCGGTGGCGGCTGACCTTCGCACATTGTGCGCGCTCTTGGCGAACATGGGAAAAATCGCAGCCCGCTTGCCGCTATCGACCCGCCGAAACAGCCGGTGCTTCTTGTCGAGCGGTGTGAACAGCTGCGGATGTTGCGACACGTTCTCGGAAATTCCAAGAAAAAGAAAGCCGCCCGGCCGTAACGCATAGTGGAAGATCGGAATCACCTGTTCCTGCAATTCGCTGGTCAGGTAAATCAGCAGATTGCGGCACGACACCAGGTCGATATTGGAGAACGGCGGGTCGCGGATCAGGCTGT
>JBBSNV010000343.1:0-3244 GCA_038260375.1 Reyranellales bacterium | reverse complement strand
GGCCCAAGCCAATACCAATCTGGGCAATCTGCTGACCCGGGCCGGGCGGTTGGAGGAAGCCGAACCGTTCCTGGCCCGCGCCACGCAATTGCAGCCCGAGCTGTGGCGCGCGCATTTCAACTTGGCCACCTTGCTGCAACGGCGTGGGCGTCTCGATGACGCTCGCCATGCTGTCGAGCGTGCCTTGTCGCTAGCGGTCGATGCGGTTGAGGCGCATCAGCTGCGTTTGTTGCTGGCGCTGTATAGCGGCGATGGGACAGACGAAGCGTTGTTCGACCTGCATCGCCAGGCCGCGGGCGCCCTCGCGCGCCAAAACAACCTGCCCAACCGGTATCACGCCAACGCGGTCGATCCAGAACGACGCTTGCGCATCGGCTATGTCTCGCCCGATTTGCGCGCCCATTCGGTGGCCTATTTTTTCGAAGGCGTGCTGGCGGCTCATGACCGTCAACAGGTTGAGGTGTTTTGCTATTCCGATGTCGGCCGGCCCGATGAAGTTACCAAGCGTTTGCGCGCAACGACCGATCATTGGCGCGACACCCGGAAGTTCGATCTCGATCGGCTCGCTGCCCAAGTTCAAACCGACCGCATCGACGTGCTGATCGATCTGGCTGGCCACACCCGCGATAACCGCATCGGCCTGTTCGCGCGCAAGGCGGCACCACTGCAAGCGAGCTGGATCGGCTATCCGGCCACCACCGGGCTCGACACCATCGACTTCCGCTTCACCGACGCCATCGTCGATCCGCCGGGCGCCAGCGAAGCGCTGCACAGCGAGACCCTGGTGCGGCTTGAGCCGTGCTTCCTGGCCTATCGGCCGCCGACCGACGCGCCCCAAGCGGCCGGTGGGCCGGGCGATTGCCCGGCTTTGCGCGGCGAGGCGCCGGTATTCGGCTCGTTCAACAACATTGCCAAACTGTCGGCCGCAACGGTCGAGACCTGGGCTGCGTTGTTGCACGCCGTGCCCGAAGCGAAGCTGGTGCTGAAAAGCTCGGGCGTGGCCGACCGGCAATCCTTCGCCTGGTTCGACGATATCCTGGCCAGCAAAGGCGTGATGGCCGAGAGGATCGAGTTGCTGCCCTTCGCGCCGACAATGGCCGAGCATCTGGCGCTTTATCGCCGCATCGATGTGGCGCTCGACACCTTCCCCTATAACGGCACCACCACGACCTGCGAAGCGTTGCTGATGGGGGTGCCGGTGATCGTGTTGGCGGGCGCGCCGACGCGCCATGCCGCGCGAGTAGGCCAGAGCCTGTTGCACGCGGTGGGTCTGGACGAATTCGTTGCCGCCGATCGCGCTGAGTATGTGGCCAAAGCCACCAACCTGGCGCGCGACCGCGCGCGTATTGGCAAGCTACGCGGCAGCTTGCGCGACAAATTGCTGGCCTCGCCTCTCTGCGATGCGCCAGGATTGACGCGCCAGGTCGAAACCGCCTACCGAAAATTCTGGCGCCAATGGTGCCGCAAGCAAACGACAGGCCAAACGGCAAGCCAAGCGGGGACACAATGAGCCGCGACACCATGCTCAACGCCATCCGCCGTTCCTTGAAGCGCGGCCAGCTGACGCCGGGCGCGGCGGCGGCGCTGGAACGGCGACTGGCCGAGCATGCCAAGGGTATCGTGCCCGGCCGCACCCAACAGGATCACGCTAGCTTGGTGGCGCTGTTCCAGCACTGGGCCGGCGCCTATCACGCCAGCATCGCCGAAGTCGGGGCACTCGATCAGGTGGCGGGCGCGGTGCAGGATTATCTGAAAGCCAACAATCTGCCGTCGCAGGTGGTGATGGCGCCCGATCCGGCGCTCGACGCTTGCGGCTGGCACAATGCACCGCTGCTCGAGATCCGCCGCGGCAAGCCGGTCGATACCGACCCCGTATCGGTGACCGGCGCTTTTGCCGGCGTGGCCGAGACCGGCACCTTGATCTTCACCTCCTCGCCCGACCATCCCACCAGCCTCAATCTGCTGCCCGACACCCATGTCGTGGTGCTGAAGAAAAGCGACGTGATCGGCTCCTACGAAGAGGTATGGGCGCGGCTGCGCGAAAAATACGGCGAGCAGAACATGCCGCGCACCGTCAACACCATCACTGGCCCATCGCGCACCGGCGATATCGAGCAGACGCTGGAGTTGGGCGCGCACGGGCCGCGCCGCATGCATATCGTGCTGGTCAACGACTAGAACGTAAAAGACTGGGGCGTGAAAACCATGCCGGCCGATCTTGTTCAAACCTTCCGCGCTTTTGCCTATAACAATGCCTGGGGCAATCACCGGCTGCTAAATGCCTGCGCGCCGCTGACGCAACAGGCCTTCGAAGCCGCGCGCACCGGCTTTTTTCCCAGCCTGCAAAAGACCCTGAACCATATCTACGTGATCGATTTGTTTTACGTCGATGCGCTGGAAGGTGGATCGCTCGGGCCCAAGGCTTGGGCCGACCCGGTGCCCTGCCGCACCGTCGCCGAATTGCAACGTGCGCAAAAAACGGTCGATCGGCGCCTGATCGCCTTTTGCAACGCGCTGACAGTCGAGCGCCTCAGCAGCATCGCGCATGTCAATCGCGACACCCGCGTGCAAAGCGAGCGCTGCGACCGCCTGCTGATGCACCTTTTTCAGCACCAAACCCATCATCGCGGCCAGGCCCACGCCATGCTGTCGAGCACCGATATCAAACCGCCACAGCTTGACGAATTCTTTGCCGCCGAAGAAGCGTCGTTCAGGGCAGACGAATTCGCCGAGCTTGGCTGGAGCGAAGAAACGGTGTGGGGGCGTAAGTCCTAGTCGGCCTTATCGCGCGGCCGGAAGAAGCTGGTCAGCACGTAGCGTCTTCCCTTGGTCACCGGCAAGGCCTCGTGCAACAAGGTGCAGGAGAACACCGCGGCGGCGCCGGCCGGTGGCTTGAAGCGCAATCTGCCATACTCGGGAAAGATCAGCTCGCCGCCCTGGTAATCTTCATTGAGGTTGAGCGACACGGCGAAGCTGCGATCGGCCGTCTGTGGCGCGCCGTTGTCGCGATGCGCCTTGAAGTAATGTTTCTGCTCGGCGCTGTAGGACAAAATCACATGCGCGTCGAAAGCGAACGGCCGGTCGTAGCCGAAGCCGCGCAGCAATTCCGGCCCGACCCGATAGGCCAGCCGGTCGGAAATGGCGCGAATGGCACTCTGATCGCTGACCATGTGATCTTCGGTGCGCTTGGCTTGCGCCATCGAGACATTGCCGTAACGACTGGAAACGCCGGTCTCGTCGTGGG
>JBBSNV010000342.1:0-3246 GCA_038260375.1 Reyranellales bacterium | reverse complement strand
CGGTTTTGACGCCGGGATAGACCGCACCCAGCACGTCGCGGTCGGAAACAATGCCCGAGCCGACAGCGGCGGCCAGATCGTCGACGCTGGGCTGCTTGAACATGGCGATCACGCCTTCCAGGCCCTTGTCGGTCAGTTCGTAGCCGGCCTCGCGGAAGGTCTTTTGCAACATCGATTTGCCGAGCTGCATGTACTGATCGCGCTGGCGGGTGCGGATATAGCGGCGGATGGCGGCGCGCGCTTTGGCGGTGACGACGAAACGCTCCCAAGTCGGCGACGGGGCGTGCGCCTTGGAGGTGATGATCTGCACCTGATCGCCATTGGTCAGTTCGGTACGCAGCGGCACCATGCGGCCGTTGACCTTAGCACCGATGCAAGTGTTGCCGACCTGGCTGTGCACGGCATAGGCAAAATCGACCGGCGTCGCGCCGCGCGGCAAGGCAAAGACCTCGCCCTTGGGCGTGAAGCAGAACACCTGGTCTTGGAACATCTCCAGCCGCGTGTGTTCGAGGAATTCCTCGGGATTGGCGGCGTTCTCCAACACATCGAGCAGTTCGCGCAGCCAACGATATTGCCGGCCATCGGTGTTGATGCCCTGTTTGTAAGACCAATGCGCCGCCACGCCACGCTCGGCGAATTCGTGCATGTCGCGGGTGCGAATCTGGATTTCCAGGCGCTGCTGGTTGGCGCCGATCACCGTGGTGTGCAGCGAGCGATAGCCATTGGGCTTATGATTGGAGATGTAGTCCTTAAAGCGCCCCGGCACCACGCGATAAGCGCTGTGGATAATGCCCAGCGCCTGATAGCACTCCGGCACCGTATCGACGATGACGCGAAAGCCGATGATGTCGGAGAGCTGCTCAAAGGTGACGTGGCGCTCTTCCATCTTGCGCCAGATCGAGAACGGCGTTTTCTCGCGCCCGATGATTTCCGATTTCAGCCATTGATCGGCCAAGGTCTTCTTCAAATCCTCGACGATGCGCGGGATGGCCGCGTCGGATTCCTGGCGCAGGAATTCCAGCCGCTTGATCACCGAATCGCGGCCTTCGGGATTGAGTTGGGCGAACGCCAGATCCTGCAACTCGTCGCGCATCTGCTGCATGCCGATGCGTTCGGCCAGCGGCGCGTAGATTTCCATGGTTTCGACGGCGACGCGACGGCGACGCACCGGATCCTCGACGAAATGCAAGGTGCGCATGTTGTGCAGCCGGTCGGCCAGCTTGACCAGGAGCACGCGGATGTCTTCCGACATCGCCAACACCAGCTTGCGGAAATTTTCCGCCTGCTTGGTGCGGTCCGATTGCAGCTCCAGCCGCGACAGCTTGGTAACGCCATCGACCAGGCGCGCGATGTCGTCGCCGAACATGCGACTGATGTCGTCGAGCGTGGCTTCGGTGTCTTCGACCGTATCATGCAGCAGGCCGGTGATGATCGAAGCGCCATCCAGCTTCATGTCGGACAGGATGCCGGCCACTTCGATGGGATGGGAAAAATAGGGATCGCCCGAAGCGCGCTTCTGAGCGCCATGCGCCTTGATGGTGTAGACATAGGCGCGGTTGAGCGCTTCCTCGTCCGCTTGCGGATCGTAGGACTTCACACGTTCGACAAGTTCAAACTGACGCAGCATTCCCTTCTCTACCTGGTTCCAGAGCGGCCGGGCGCAACACCACCGCTTCTGGCAGGCTCAAGGGAAGATATGAACGGTTCGTTACGGCGCGGCCAAACCGTGCCGGTCGATACCCGATTAAGCTTCTCCGCCGCCCGCGGCGGTTTCCGCGTCCACTTCAGTCATTTCCGGCTCTGGCGCCGGCTCCGGCGGCTGGGCCGCCAAAGTCGCCGCCAGCTGGTGCTCGAGTTCGAGCAATTCCTGGCCCTCTTCCGGCTCATCGACCTCGGCATGCTTCTGCATGCCCTTGATCAAAGCCTCGTGGAGGTGGTCGAGCACCACCGTCTGCTCGGCGATCTCGCGCAGAGCCACAACGGGGTTCTTGTCGCGGTCGCGATCGATGGTCAACACCGCGCCAGCCGCCACGTCGCGCGCGCGCTGCGCCGCCAACATGACCAGATCGAAGCGGTTGGGCACCTGCATGACGCAGTCCTCGACCGTTACACGTGCCATTCTGTGAATCCTCGTCGCTCAAGAAAAATGTCTATCAAGCTGTAGAATATAAGGATTCTAAGCTAAACAGCAAGATTATTGCTTGCTATTGCGCTGCGTCAGAGCCGCGCGCCAGACGCAATCCAGGCCCTGCCGGAAGCCGCGCCAAAAGCTCTTCTGCCGCCGCCTTTAGGGCCGGATGGCGCCAATTGGGCGCGATATCCGCCAATGGCCGCAGCACAAAGGCCCTTTCCGGCAACCGCGGGTGCGGTAGAACCGCGATGCCATGACCGGCAGGTGCTGTCACGGCATCGCCATAGGCCAGCAGATCGAGATCCAGCGGCCGGGCGGCATTGACGACGCCGCGCTCCCGACCGAATTCCTGTTCGATTTTATGTAGTTCTTTCAATAAATTATCCGATGACTCTAATGTAGTACCGGCAATCACCGCATTAATGTACCAAGACTGGTCTGACGCCGGCACCGGCTCGCTCTCATACCAGGGCGACCGGGCCAGGATTCGCACCGGCCCGTCTTGGATCAGGCGTAAAGCCGCAACCAAGCTGGCCATGGGGGCGCCATGGTGGCTGGGCAAATTGGCACCCAATCCGATCAAAACGGGCTTAGCGTTGGCAAATGGCATAGTGGCAATGCGCCGGTTGAGCTTTACAGCCTACAATAGGTCGTGGTTTTGTGTGGTCATAGGCATAGAAACCGACGCCGGACAGAGGTGAATTGAATATGGCCGGCACGGAAGGGACGATCGTGAAGGAGTTGTTTTACCCCAATGAGCGGGTTGGGCTGTTCATCGACGGCGCCAATCTCTATTCCGCGGCGCGCGGGCTGGGCTTCGATATCGACTATCGCCGCCTGCTGGGCATGTTCCGTCAAAGCGCGCGGTTGATCCGCGCCTATTACTACACCGCGCTGATCGAGGATCAGGAATATTCGCCGATCCGGCCGTTGGTCGATTGGCTCGATTACAACGGCTTCACCATGGTCACCAAGCCGACCAAGGAATTCACCGACGCGTCGGGCCGGCGCAAGATCAAAGGCAATATGGATATCGAGCTGGCCATCGACATGCTGGAGACGGCCGACAAACTCGATCACGTGGTGCTGTTCTCCGGCGACGGCGATTTCCGCCG
>JBBSNV010000341.1:0-3250 GCA_038260375.1 Reyranellales bacterium | reverse complement strand
GCTCGATAGTTGGGTGCGGTGGACGCTGGTCGATTGCATGTGACGGTTGGGGATAGTCCACACCCGATCGAGCGACATCAGCGGCCGGCGCGCAGGGAAGCTGCGCAGCTTGGGCAGCGCGGCGGGCGCGCCGATGCGCTGCAGGGTCATGCTTTCTGGCCCGAAGATATTGAAATCGCCCAGCACCACGGTGACGCCGGCCGGGCGCAGCGCCAAGGTCTCGGCCAGCCTGCCGACTTGCTCGTAGCGTTCGTGCGGCAACAGGCCCAGATGCGTCACCACCACGCGCAAGCTGTGCTCGCCGATTTCGATCACGCTGTCGATCGCCCCGCGCGGCGCGAAATTGGCGACGCTGAGATCGATCAGGGTGGCGTGCTTGATGCGGCCCTTGGTCAGGATGACGTTGCCGTGACGCGTGCGGTTGCGGCGCAGAGTGGGGCCGGCCACGCCCTCCATACCGAGCCTATCCTTGAAGAAGTCGAATTGTTCGGCCTCGTCTTGCGCCGTGGCGCCTACTTCCTGCAGACCCAGGATGTCGGCGTCGATTTCCTTCAGCACGCGCAGGATGCGCTCGCGGTCGGCGCGCCGGTCGCCGCCGATCGCGGAATGGATGTTGTAGGTGGCGATGCGCAGGCTGGGCAAAACGTACTCCGACACGATGGACTAAGGTATTACGCGTGCGCCGCGCGCAAACTCCACGCGTGGCGCAGCGCGCCAACTCTTTTGTGCCAGAAATCATCGTGTCGGAAAAGCGTGTTAGCGGCCAAGTACTCCGGCGGCAAAATATCCCGCCATCGCCGCCAAGGCGCTGACCACCATGCCCCAGGCGACGTCGACCACCACCACCTTGAACGGAAAATCTTTCAACGTGGTGTAGTTGGTCATGTCGTAGGTGAAATAGGCGAAAAAGCCGAACGCCGCGCCGGTCAGCGCCGCGCGCTGCCATTGGCCCACGTCGAGGCCGGGCAGGGTGACGAAATAAGTCAGGCCGATCACATAGATCGCGTAGAACAATGCCGCCGGCACCATCAGCGGCCGCTCGCGCATGATCGGTCCCAGCGCCGATCTGTAGAACTCGCGCATCACCACGCCCAGCCACAGGAAATCCAGCACCAGCAGCACCGCTAAGGCCGCGCCATAGGCGATCAAATATCTCGTCACATCATGCTCCTTGTTACAGTGCTGATACGTCGGGTCGCCACGCTTGGTTCTTTGTCGTGCCGGCCTATACTGGCGGCAAAACGATCCGGGGACGGAACCCAAGGATACCATCATGCATATCATCGATCTGTTCGACCGCGGCGCGCGTATCAACCCGCACGGCTTGATGCTAAGCGGCGCCGGCGGCGAAGTGAGCTATAGCGACGGCCAGACCCAGACCATGCGCATCGCCCGCGCGTTGCGGGCGCGGGGGTTCGCCACCAGCACGCCGTTCGGCGTGTTCAGCCCCAACAACGCCCAGGCCATGATCGCGCTGCTCGGTGGCCTGCGCGCCGGCGGCGCCTGGTGCAACATCAACCTGAGGAACGGCGTCGAGGCCAATATCGACGTGCTGAGCCGGGGCGGTTGCAAGGTGCTGTTCTACGATGCCTCGACCGTGGAGATGGTGCAGCAAATGCTGCCCAAGCTGCCGAGCATCGAATTCGCGGTGTGCCTGAACGGCCCCGGCCTCGACGGCCCGGAATCCAAAGGCACGTCGCTCGATAAATTCATGACTGGCCAGGACGGCGCTTACGAGCATTGGCCGCACGACGCCAACGCCATCGGCTTCCAGGGCTCGACCGGCGGCACCACCGGCCTGCCCAAGATCACGCGTTCGACCAACGGCTTCCTGCTCTACAACACCTTGGGCTGGATGACGGAATGGAAGTTCGACCGCCAGCCGGTCAATCTCGCGGTGGCGCCGATCACCCATGCCGCCGGCATGATCGCGCTGGCGCATTTCGCCGTCGGCGGCACGGTGGTGATGATGGACAAGGTCGATCTCGGCGCCGTGCTCGACCATATCGAGCGCGACCACGTCACCACTCTGTTTCTGCCGCCCACCATCATCTACATGCTGTTGAGCCATCCCAGCGCCAAAGGCCGCGATTATTCCTCACTGCGCTACGTGATCTCGGCGGCGGCACCGATCGCACCGCAAAAGATCGTCGAAGGCATCGAGCTGTTCGGCCCGGTGATGGCGCAAAGTTTCGGCCAGACCGAATCGGGCTTCCCGCTGACCTGGATGTCGCCCGACGAAACGGTGGCAGCGGCACGCGATCCGGCCAAGCAACATCGCCTGCTGTCCTGCGGCCGGCCGGTGATGACGGTGGAGGCAGTCGAATTCATGGACGACAGCGGCAAGCTGCTGGAAGTGGGGGAGAAGGGCGAGATGGTGGTGCGCGGCCCCGCGGTCATGCTGGGCTATCTCAACGACGAGAAAGCCAGTGCCGAGGCGCGCCGCTTCGGCTGGCACCATTCCGGCGATGTCGGCTATCGCGACGCGGACGGCTATATCTACATCGTGGACCGTATCAGGGACATGGTGGTGTCGGGCGGCTTCAACATCTTCCCGTTCGAGATCGAGCAGGTATTGATGAAGCATCCGTCGGTGATGGATTGCGCGGTGATTGGCGTGCCCGACGAGAAATGGGGCGAGGCGGTCAAGGCGGTGGTGCAGCTCCAGCAAGGTGCCAATACTGGTGCCGAGGAGCTGATCGCCTTTGCCAAGGCCGAGTTGGGCGGCATGAAAGCGCCTAAGAGCATCGATTTTATCGACTCGCTGCCGCGCAGCGCGGTCGGCAAAGTGCTGAAGCGCGAGATCCGCAAGAAATATTGGGAAGGCCGCGATCGGGCGGTGAGTTAGCTATCCTCTATTCCCAACGGTTGGTGGAAATTCCGAGTTCTTCTTGCATGCAGATTCGAGCAAGCTTACGCGAGAGGTGAGCAAGCGTTGATATTTTTCTAACTTGTTCGACATCATCTGGATTGATCGAATCTTTATCCATGGTTGCGTGTGCTGCTGCATGTCTAACTTCATTGTAAATATATAATGATATACTTGCAGGATCGCTCTGATTGGTAAAAGCCTTAATCACATCGAAATCAATCTCTTTGGCTCTGGATATTTCATCGATTTTTACCGGCAGCCAAGTTTTTCTCCTAGTGCCTACCAGACCAATCTCCAATATTTTATAGTAACCAAGCAGCGCGTAGGGAATGGAGTATAGATGTTCAGCGTTGAGTGCTTCTCGGTATATCCCTAAAG
>JBBSNV010000340.1:0-3291 GCA_038260375.1 Reyranellales bacterium | reverse complement strand
GGGCGATGGCCGATGAAGGCGCCGGCCAGCGCCGCTTGGGCCAGGATGCCGTTGGCCCACACGCCATTGGCCAGCAGCGAGGTAGCGATCTCGCTGCCCTCGCCGGTCTTCTGCCGATGCAACAGCGCCAGCAGCACCCCGGCCACGATGGTCATGGCGGTGGCACGGTCGCCTTGCGCCGGCACCGGAAAATTGGGCGCCATGCCTTCATACATCGCGCCATCGACGATGCCGGAACGGGCGAAGTAAGCGTTGACGTCGAAGCCCGGCCGATCGACATCGGGCCCGACCTCGCCGTAGCCGGTCAGCGAGGCATAGATCAGCCGCGCATTGGCGGCACGCAAATCGTCCCAGCGCAGGCGCAGCCGCTGGCGCACCGGCAGCGGATAATTGACGATAGCGATGTCGGCTTTGGCGATCAGTCTGTCGAGTGCGGCGCGCGCCGGCTGCTGCTTCAGGTCGATCGCCAAAGAGCGCTTGTTGCGGCTGTCGAGCAGCCACGGATAGTTGGCCGCGCTCGACGGATAGGCCGCGTTGCCGACCATGAAGCGGTTGGGATCCCCGTCCAGCGCCTCGACCTTGATCACGTCGGCGCCGAAATCGCTCAGCACCACCGACGCGGCGGGCGCCGCGATATAGGTGCTGATGTCGAGCACCACCAACCCAGCCAAAGGCAGGTCGGCGGTCGATTGCGCTCTATCGGACATAGGCTCCCAGAACTTTCTTTATTCTTGGCGGCGATTATCGCCCGCCCGCGCGCCGCCGCAACCACCAAGCATCGTATTCAGCCCTCCCCGCTTCAGCGGGGAAAGGTAAAGAGTAACGCACCTTCTCTATGCCTCTGTGTCCCTGTGGTTAGTCTTGTCGTATTCAGCCGTGTTGCCACGCTTGGAAGCCACTGGCAGCATCGACCTTTAAAAAGGAATGCGATTCAAGCTCGCGGCACAAGGCCGCGAAACGATCTCACTCCCGGGAGAAAGCCAATGATCGAGAACTCGACACCCATCCTGGTCGGCTGCGGCGACGTCACCGACATGACGACGCCGGTCGAGCAAGGCCGTTCGCCGTTCGATCTGATCGCGCAAGCCGGCCAGGTCGCGCTCGACGATACGGGCGTTGCGACCAAGATGGCCAAGGCGATCGACACCGTGGCGATGATGCGGCTGTTCTCCGACACCTCGCATCGCTTCGCCACCAAACTCGGCACCTCGGCCAATCCGCCCAAGAGCATCGCCCAGCGCCTGGGCATCGAGCCGCGCCGCCACATCTATTCCTGGAACGGCGGCAACATGCCTCAATACCTGGTCAACCTATTCGCCGAACAGATCGCGCGCGGCGAGATGAAAGCGGCATTGATCTGCGGCGGCGAGGCGCTGCGCACGCAACACGGCGTCGAGCGCGCCGGCCTGAACATGTCATGGCAGGAAGACCCGGGCGACGAGCCCGAGCAGATCGGCGATTCGCGCCGTGGCTGGAGCGATCACGAGGATCGCCACAATCTGCGCGCCGCCATCGCCATGTATCCGCTGTTCGAGAACGCCATTCGCGGGGCACGCGGCCGCACCGTCGAGCAACACCTCAAAGCCATGGGCAAGTTGTTCGCCCATTTCGCCGCCGTCGCCGCCGCCAATCCACTGGCGACGCGGCGCGAAGGCTACTCGGCCGAGAAGTTGGCCACCGTCAACGACACCAACCGCTGGATCGGCTTTCCCTATCCGCGCTTGATGAACGCCAACGCTTTCATAGACCAGTCGGCCGCGCTGATCGTCACCTCGGTCGGCCAGGCGCGCGAGTTGGGCATCGCCGAAGCCAAATGGGTTTACCTGCACGGCTGCGCCGACGGTCACGATCATTGGTACGTGTCCGAGCGCATCGACTTCCATTCCTCGCCCACCATCAAGCGCGGCTCGACCAAGGCGCTGGCGATGGCCGGCAAATCCCTGGCCGATATTTCCTTCTTCGATCTCTATAGCTGCTTCCCCTCGGCGGTCGAGATCGGTTGCCAGGAACTGGGCCTGGCCGAAGACGATCCGCGCGGCCTCACTTTGACCGGCGGGCTCCCGTATTTCGGCGGGCCGGGCAACAACTACGTCACGCACTCGATCTCTGCGATGGTTCGTAAAGTGCGCCAATATCCGGGGCAATTCGGTTTGGTCACTGCCAACGGCAACTACGTCACCAAGCATTCCTTCGGCGTCTATTCCACCGCGCCGACCAAGGGAACCTGGCAGCGCGAAAAGCCATCTTTACTGCAGGCCGAACTCGACGCCTTGCCCAAGGCGTCGTTCACCGAGACGCCTATCGGTGCGGCCAAGATCGAGACCTATACCGTGATGCACGGCAAGAACGGTCCCGAATACGGCATCGTGGTCGGTAGGCTCGACGCCACCGGCCAGCGCTTCATCGCCAACCCGCCCAGCGATCCGGTCACCTTGATGAATTTGCAGGCGCGCGAAGGCCTGGGCCGGCCGGGCACCGTGGTGAGCAAGGACGGCCACAACAGCTTCATCGCTGCCTGAGCTAACTGCGGCAAAACGGCGGCGTTTGCGCCCCATGGCGCAAGTCGTGCGCAGCCGAGCCATGCGTATTGGGCGGTTATCTTCGCGGTTGTGCCCCGCTAGACTGCGCGCCGACCCGCCATGGCCCGCAAACCTAAAAAATCCACCAAATCCACCGAATCCAAAGATCCCAGCAAAGCCCTGACGCCTCGGGAGCAGCGCGCCATCATCTTCGGCCTGCTGCTGTCGATGCTGCTGGCTGCGCTCGATCAGACCATCGTGGCGCCGGCGCTACCGACCATCGGGTTGGCACTCAACGACCTCGGCCAGCTGTCCTGGGTGGTCACCGCTTATCTGCTGGCCGCCACCGCCGTCACGCCGCTTTACGGCAAGCTGGCCGACATCCATGGCCGGCGCGTCATGCTAAACGGCGCCATCGTCGTGTTCGTGGTCGGCTCGGTGTTGTGCGCGCTATCGCCCAGCGTGTTGCTGCTGTCGATCGCCCGCGCGGTGCAGGGCCTGGGCGGCGGCGGCTTGATCGCGCTGGCGCAGACCACCATTGGCGATGCGGTGGCGCCGCGCGAGCGCGCGCGTTATCAGGGCCTCATCGCCAGCGTGTTTGCCTCGGCCAGCATCGCCGGCCCGCTGCTGGGCGGCTTCTTTGCCGAGCATCTGCACTGGTCGTATATTTTCTGGATCAACGTCCCGCTCGGCGCGGTCGCCATGCTAGTGATGAATCGCGCCCTCAAGGATCTGCCGCAGAATCATCACAAGCATCGGCTCGACCTGTTCC
>JBBSNV010000339.1:0-3310 GCA_038260375.1 Reyranellales bacterium | reverse complement strand
ATGTTGAATTTGCGATAGGCGTTCTTGGTGAAGCCCTCGGGGCCGGCCACGATCATGGCGCCGATCGCGTCGCTGCCTTGGATATGGCTGTTGTCGTAAACTTCGATGCGCTCGGGCGGCTGCTCCAGGCCGAACGCGGCAGCGACGCCTTCGAGCAATTTGCGCTGTGTGCTGCTCTCGGCCAGGCGCCGGCCCAATGCTTCGCGCGCATTGGTCAGGGCAAAGTTCATCAACTCGGCGCGGGATCCTCTTTGGGGTCGGGCGATCTTCACCTTGTAGGGCTGGTTGAGCGACAGCGCGGTTTCCATCAGCTCCTGTTGCGGCAGATCGTGGCTGACCAGGATCAGCTTCGGCACCGGCCGATTGGCGTAGAACTGGCCGATCAGTGAGGCCAGCGCTTCATCGATATTGGTGTCGCTGCCCAGACTGGGGAAATACGGCCGGTTGCCCAAATTCTGGCCGGCGCGCAGGAAGAACACCTGCACGCAGGCATGGCCGCCCTCGACATGCATGGCAAAGACGTCGGCTTCCTCGATGTCGAGATCGTTGATCGCTTGGTGCGACTGGATTTGCGTCAGCGCACGGATGCGGTCGCGGAACACGGCAGCGCGCTCGAACTCCATGGCGGCGGCAGCCTGTTCCATTTGCTGCGATAGGGTCTGCTGCACTCTCCGGCTGCCGCCGCCCAGGAAATCCTGCACCTCGTCGAGCAGTTCGGTGTAATCCGCGGGCGAGATCAGTCCGACGCAGGGGCCGGTGCAGCGCCTGATCTGGTATTGCAGGCACGGCCTGGTGCGGTTGGCGAAGATTGAATCCGAGCACGAGCGCAGCGGGAAGGCGCGCTGAAGGGAATAGAGCGTGCGGTTGACCGCGCCGGCCGAAGCGAACGGCCCGAAATAATCGCCGCTGCCGGCGCGCGCGCCGCGATGCTTGACCAGCTGCGGCCAGGGATGGTCGCGGCGGATCATGATGTAGGGGAAGGACTTGTCGTCCTTCAGCATCACATTGAAGCGCGGCTTGAACTGCTTGATCAGGTTGCTTTCCAGCAACAGCGCCTCGGCCTCGCTGCCGGTCACCATGAAGTCCATGGTGGCGGTGGCCGAGACCATGCGGATCAGTCGGGCGGTCAGGCGGTTGGGCTGGGTGTAGCTGGTGACGCGCTGGCGCAAGCGATGCGCCTTGCCGACATAGAGCACGTCGCCTTTGGCGTCGATCATGCGATAGACGCCGGGGCTGTGCGGCAAAGTCTTCAGATACGATTGAATCGCTGAGATACCCGCGGCCAAGCTGCCTTGGCCGATCGGCGCAGTCGCTTCGCGCTGCAGGATGTCTTCTTCGCTGTCGTCCATCGTGGTTACTGTCACTTCATAGCAGCGGTATTCAAGCGCTCAAGTTTTTGCCGTTGCGTCATCGGCCGCGCATTTCTGCCGCTTCTTTGCTTAATCCACGACTCTTGTGAATAAGCTTGTGGGCAAGCAGCCTTCAGCAACCGTTTCGGCAGGCACAGGTTGATCTCCACGCATTTGCTCTAATTTTAATCAGTCGGGCAAATCATAGTTTTTTCAAGCACTTGGCGGCAAGATTGCGTGACAAAACTGCAATCCGGAAGGAATCCGCGGGATTCCGCGCGTTTCTGGGAACCAAAAAGCGTCTGTGCACAAATGCTATGTGGCGCTCGCGTCACGCCATGCCAAGTCAAGACAAAAACTTTGGAATTTTGTTTAGCTGCGGAAACGCTCGATTTCCACGCCGACGCTCATGGCGTCTTCGAACACGTCGAGTTTTTCCACGCGCACGCGGGCGGAGATCACCCGCGCGTCTTGCAAACACAAGGCGGCAACGCGCTCCGCCAGGGTTTCCACCAGATTGACATGGCCCTGGTCCATCAACGCGCGCACCGCGACCACGATCTTTTCGTAACACACCACGTCGTCGAGCCGATCGCGCGATTGGGCTTCGCGCACCGCGCCCTCGCGTACCGCCATGTCGAGATTGATCCTGATGCGCTGCTGTTTCTTCTTTTCGTGGCGATGCACGCCGATGCGGGCGTCGAGCATCAGGTCGCGCACGAAGACGTGACGGATGCCTTCGCGGGCGTCGGCAATGCGGAGCGGTTGGATTTTGCTGCTCATGGACGCAGTTTAAGACGCGGCGCCGGCCGAAGCCAGCGCCGTCGCCATGTCAGATCGTCAGCTAGAGCACCGCGATCATGCGGCCGACCAAGGGGTGGCGCACCACGTCCTTGTCGCACAGCCGCACCACGGCGCATTCATCCATGCCGTCGAGCCGGCGGGCGATGTCCTCTAGCCCCGACATGCCTTGCAGCAGATCGGACTGGTCGGGATCGCCGGTCAGTACCATGGTGGAATTCCAGCCCAGCCGCGTCAGCAGCATCTTGAGCTGGCCATAGGTGCAGTTCTGCGCTTCGTCGATCAGGATGAAGGCGTTGTTCAAGGTGCGGCCGCGCATGAAAGCGACCGGCGCGATTTCGATCGTGCCGTCGGCCAGGTAATTGCGCAGGCGTTTGGCGCCCAGCCGGTCGTTGAGCACGTCGTAGAGCGGGCGCAGATAGGGATTGAGCTTCTCCATCATGTCGCCTGGCAGATAACCCAAATTCTCGCCGGCTTCGACTGCGGGACGCGACAGCACGATGCGGCCGACATGGCCGCCATCCAGCGCTTCCACGGCGGCGGAAATCGCCAGATAGGTTTTGCCGGTGCCGGCCGGGCCCAGCGCCATGGTCAGCGGATTGGCGCCGATCGCGTCGAGCAGGGCGCGCTGATTGTCGGAACGTGGCCGGACCTTGGCCAGATAACGTTGCTCGCGGTCTTCCGGCACATCGTTGACTTTCGCGCCGCGCGGCTGATCGAAGAACACACTGTGGATGCGGGCGGTCTTGTCATGCTCTGCCTGGTGACGACGCGATGCACGTTTGGCCATTCAACTCTCCTGTGCGGGTGCTGAAACAAAGGCGACAACCACGCCGCCGGCTTCGAGCCGGCAGCGCACTGCAAACCGCCGCCTTGAAAAAGGCGGCGCGAACAAAATTCTGGGGTCTTGGGTAGAAGCGGGGTGCGACCGGAAAGTAGGTCCGCGGGACCTCGTCGTCTGCCGGCGTGGCGCCGGTGGGATCGGCCAATTGGTGACTATGTCGTCATCTCCCCCAAGGCTGATAAAATGCTAATCCGCACTGGGGGCTATGTCACTACATTTGTGGGTAAGTCCCAGAAGATTCACACAAGATGTTGAAAAGAGTCACAAAAGCCAAGTTGGCTTTAGGCTGGCTGGCTCAGGCGCGGCCGGCGACGTT
>JBBSNV010000338.1:0-3319 GCA_038260375.1 Reyranellales bacterium | reverse complement strand
GCTGAATCCGGTGGCGGTGTTCCGTCAGTTCGCCGAATTGGCACGCCGGCCCTGGGTGCGCACTATGCTGATCGTGGTATCGGTCGAAGGGCTGCTGTTCTTCGGCGCCTTCGCTTATGTCGGTAACGAGCTGCATGTGCGCTTCGGTTTGGGCTTCGCCGCGGTCGGTGCCGCGCTGACCGGCTACGGCATCGGCGGGCTGATGTTCACTGTCTCGGTGCGCCGCCTGCTGCCGCGCTTGCGCGAGCACGGCATCGTGCGCCTGGGCGGCGTGATCTTGGCGGCGGCGTTCGTGACCTTGGCATTTGCCCAGGCGCTGTGGCTGATGGTGCTGGCCATCGTCGCTTCCGGCTTCGGCTTCTATCTGATGCACAACACCTTGCAGACGCATGGCACGCAAATGACGCCCGAAGCGCGTGGTACTGGGCTGGCGCTGTTTGCTTCATTGCTGTTCATCGGACAGTCGATCGGTGTGGGCCTGGCCGCACCGGTGATCGATCGCTATGGCGCGGCGCCGATCTTCCTGGTGGCGGCGCTGGGCTTGCCGATCCTGGCGTGGTATTTCGCTGCGCAGTTGCGCGCTCGCGCCTGACATCTAAAATCAAGGGCAACCAAATAGCGGAGGGGAAAATCATGCGTCGGATCGGCCGCGCCACCATTCAAAAAGTCGAAGAGCTGTGCGGCCCAGGCTTCAAGCCCGACATCATGTTCCCGAAATACGATGCTGCTTCGTTCGACGCGCAACGGTATTGGATGGCGCCCGAGTTCATCGAACCCGGCAGCGACCGGCTGATTGGCAGCCTCCATAGCTGGGTGGTGCGCACCGGCCAGCACACGATCCTGATCGACACCTGCCTGGGCAACCATAAGACCCGCAGCGCGCCACGTTGGCACCAGCTCAACACGCCGTTCCTCGAGCGGCTGGCGGCGGCCGGCGTGCAGCCCGAAGACGTCGATTTCGTGATGTGTACGCATCTGCATGTCGATCATGTCGGCTGGAACACGCGGCTGGTGGACGGGCGCTGGGTGCCGACATTCCCTAAGGCGAAATATCTGTTCGGCCAGAAGGAATATGCGCATTGGCAAGAAGAACGCCAAACCCACAGCGCCGAGGAGGTGCAGGGCGGTGCCTATGACGACAGCGTGCTGCCGATCGTCGAAGCCAAGCGCGCGGTGTTCATCGATGCTGCCTATCAGGCGGACGATCTGCTGACCCTGATCGACACGCCGGGCCATACGCCGGGCTCGCTATGCATCCAATTGCGCGACGGCGGCAAGCAGGCGTTGTTCACCGGCGACGTGATGCACCATCCAATCCAGGTCTATCACCCCGACTGGTCGAGTCAGTTCTGCTGGGATCGCGAGATGTCGGCCAAAAGCCGGCGCCAGGTGCTGGAACATTGCGTCGAGCACAACATCCTGCTGTGTCCGGCGCATTTCCCCGGACCGAATGCCGGCCACGTGCACGAGAAGAACGGCCAGTTCAGCATGGCTTGGGATCGGCGCTGAAGATGGCCGACGAGAAACCTATTCGGGCCGATCTGCAAAGGCTGCTCGATGCCCGTGCGGCGGCGTCGGATGCGGGGCGGCCGGAAGCGGTGGCGCAGCAGCGCAAGCGCGGCCGCTGGACAGCGCGCGAAGGGGTCGCGGCTTTGCTCGATGTTGATAGCTTCGTCGAATATGGCGGGCTGACACGGCCGGCGCTGAAGGCGATGAAGGGCGCAGCCGACGGCATCGTCATGGGCACTGGCCAGGTCAATGGCCGGGCGGTCGATCTGGTGGTGTACGACTACACCGTCTATGCCGGCACCCAGAGCGCGATGAATCATTTGAAGATCACGCGCATGTTCCAGCATGCCGAACAGCATCGCCTGCCGGTGATCTGCTGGCTGGATGGCGGCGGCGCGCGGCCGCACGACATGGTGGTCGAAGGACGCAACTCGACATCTACGTTCGTTGTTTTCGCGCGGTTGGCCGGCTTGGTGCCGACGATCGGCATTTTGCCCGGCCGCGCCTTTGCCGGGCACGCCAATCTGGCCGGCATGTGCGACGTGCTGATCGCGACCAAGGAATCCTCGATGGGTATGGCCGGCCCGCCTTTGGTAGAGGCGGCGCTGGGCGTCAAGCTGACGCCGGAAGAAATCGGTCCCGCTTCGGTGCATGTCGCTTCTGGCGTAATCGATCTGCTGGTCGATGATGAGGCGCAAGCGATCAATGCGGCCAAGAAATATCTCGGCTATTTCGACGGCAAGCAGCACGAGCGCTTCGAAGCCCACGATCAAACCGTGCTGCGCGAGGTGGTGCCGGAGAATCCGCGCCGCGCTTACAACGTGCGCAAGGTGATCGACGTGCTGGCTGACAAGGGCAGCGTGCTGGAGCTGAAGCCCGCTTACGGCCGCGCCATCGTTACTTCTCTGATTAGGCTTGGTGGCCGCGCAGTCGGCGTGGTGGCCAGCCAGCCGATGTTCATGGCCGGCGCCATCGATACGCCGGCCTCGGTCAAGGCGGCGCGCTTTGCCCAGATCTGCGACGCCTTCGACATTCCGGTGCTGCTGTTATGCGACACGCCAGGGCTGATGGTCGGGCCTGAGGTCGAGAAGACCGGGCTGGTGCGCCACAGCGCGCGTTTGTTGTCGGCCTTAGCGAATGCAACTGTGCCGATGCTGACTGTGGTGCTGCGCAAGGCATATGGCCTGGGCTATTACATCATGGGCTCGCAGCCGCTCAATCCCGCGATCCTGGTGGCCTGGCCGACCGCGGAGTTCGGCGGCATGGGCATCGAGGGCGCGGTCAACATCATCTATCGCAAGGAGCTGGAAGCGGAAGCCGATCCGACGGTGAGGGCCGAATTGCATCGCTCCCTGACCGACGAGCTCAAACGCGGCAATCGCGCGGTCGAGACTGCCGGGCGTTTTCTCTATGACGACGTGATCGATCCGGCCGAGACGCGCGACATCCTGCTCAAGACTCTGGCGACCTTGCCGATCCCAGCACCACGCACCACGCGCAAGCGCATCATCGAGCCGTTCTAGAGTCCGTTACGCAGCGGCTTGATCACAACGAGCTTTGCGCGTTGCTCGGCGCTCATCGCCATGCTGCGCCGTGCCTTCTGGTCGAACAACACGCCGACCGCCTCGCCAGTCGCCATCAGTTCGCCGCTCTCGACATCGTACATCAGATGGCCGATATGCAGCGCCTTGTCGGTGTGATCGAGCAATCCGCTGATCACCAAAGTCGGCGTGCCGATCCCAATCTTGCGGCGATAGACGGTGCGGGTTTCCAGCACCACCGTGCCTTGGTGGTTGTCGCGCCTTGCGAT
>JBBSNV010000337.1:0-3333 GCA_038260375.1 Reyranellales bacterium | reverse complement strand
GCTGCCGATGCTGCTGGTGCTGGTCGATGCCTATAGTTACTCCGGCGACCGGATACGCACCGAAATCATGGTCGATGCGGTCAGCTCGCTGTTCGGCATCGTCGTTGCCATCGTGTTCGTCAGCCGCAGCCTCAACCGACCGGTCGATATTCTCAACGAGGGCCTGGTCAAGGTGGCCGACGGCGATTACGCCATGCGCTTGCCGGTGACGTCCAACGACGAGATGGGTAAATTGACCGCCGAGTTCAACCGCATGACCGGTGGCTTGCAGGAGCGCGAATTCATCCGCGAGACCTTCGGCAAATACGTCTCCGAAAGCGTGGCCAGCCAGATCCTGAAAGATCGCGGCCGGCTGGCGGGAGAAGTGCGCACCGCTACCTTGGTGTTTGTCGATATCGGCGGCTTCACCACCCTGTCGGAGAAGCTGACGCCGCAACAAGTAATCGCGCTGCTCAACGACTATACGCATCTGGTGATCGGCGCCATTACGGCCCACGGTGGCATCATCAATACTTCATCGGCGACGGCGTGTTCGCCTCGTTCAACCTGCCGGTCGATAATGAGGACCACGCGCGCAACGCGGTGCTGGCCGCCATCGACATCAGCAACACTATCGCTGACCACCATTTCCCCGATGGCGCGCGCCTCAAGACGCGTATCGGCATCAATACCGGCCTGGTGGTGGCCGGCACCGTGGGCAGCGGCGAGCGGCTGACCTACTCGATCCTGGGCGACGCGGTCAATCTCGCCCATCGCGTCGAAGAGTTGAACAAAGAATACGGCAGCCGTATCCTGGTGACCGAAACGACCTATAAACTGGCCGGCGACGGCTTTCCGGCGCAGTCGTTGGGCGCCGTGGCGATCCGCGGCAAGGCAGAGCCCGTTACTGTCTACCGCGTCGATCTATAAAAGAGGAAACAGTCATGCGTTCGATTTTTCTAGCCTTGGTCGTCACATTGTTCACTGCCGGCCTGGCCCAGGCCGACGACGTATTCGGCAAAGGCACCGGTCCCGATCAAAAGGAAGCCTGCAAGGCCGCCCAGAAGGACGCGCGCAACGCCTCGCGCAAAGGCATCACCTTCGACGACTGCCAGTGTACCCAGGCCGACGGCAAATATAGCTGCAGCGTCAAGGGCGCCGCGCGCTAACCGCACGGCATCGCGCTACATCAAACGGGCGCCGTCTGGCGCCCGTTTTCTTTTGGCTGGACCGCCGCGCGCCGCGAAGCGCTAGACCGCCATGGCCATGCCGTCCGTGGCGGGATCGGCGCCGCCATCCATCGTGCCGCCTTGGATGCGGATGCCGTGCACCCAGGCGAAGTCGAACGAGCGCGGGCTGCGCATTACCTGATAGCCCATGCCTTCCAGCGCCGTTTGCGTGCGGCGCGTGATGCGGTTGGTGACGTCGATGGCATTGCTGGTGGCCGAGATGCGCGGCGCCGCCACCGCTTCCTGCATGTCCATGCCGAAATCGATCGCGTTGAGAATGCCTTGCAGCACGCCCATGGCGATCTGCGTGCCACCCGGCGCGCCGATCACGAGAAATGGTTTGTCGTCCTTGAATACGATGGTCGGGCACATCGAACTGACACGGCTCTTGCCGGCCGCGATCGAGCCGGTACGGCCAGGCCGCGGATCAAACACACCCATGCAATTGTTGTACTGAAAGCCCAAGCCGTCGGTCACTACGCCCGACGATGACCCCAGCGAATGGGTCATCGATACGCAATTGCCGTCCTCATCGACCACGGAAATATGCGTGGTGTGGGCCGATTCCGCCGTGCCCGCCATGCGCTCGACCGAGACCTTGTCGCCACGCTTGATGGCGGCGGCGGATTGCGCGGCATAAGCCTTGTCGGTCAGGCGCGCGACCGGCACGTCGACGAACTTCGGATCCCCAACATGCGCGTCCTTGTCGGCAGTGGCGCGCTTCATCGCTTCGGCCAGCACACGGATATATTCCGGCGTATTGTGACCCAAGGCTTTGAGGTCGAAATTCTCCAATATGTTGAGCATCTCGATCAGCATGATGCCGCCGCCCGGCGGTTGGTTGGTGGCGACGCGATAGCCGCGATAACTGCCCCATAGCGGTTCAACCGACGTTGTTTTGGCATTGGCCAGATCGTCGTAGCTAATCAGCCCGCCATACTTAGCCATGTCTGCGGCGATAGCGCGCGCAATGTCACCTTTGAAGAATACATCGGGGCCTTCGCTGCCGATGCGCTCCAAAGTGCGCGCCAGATCGGGATTGACCACGACGTCGCCGATGTCCTTCGGCATGCCGTCGTCCTTCAGGTAGAGCTTGCGGCTGGCCGGCGTCTGCTCCAACCGGCCCAGAGTGGTGACACGGCCGTAACGATCGGGCTGCATCCAGAAGCCATAGACCGCCGGCCGCACCATGTAGCCGTCGCGCGCATAGGCAATCGCCGGCTCCATGATCTGCGCCAGGCTGCGCGTGCCGTATTGCTCGACCGCCTCGGCATAGGCCTTCAACGACAGGGGCACGGTGATCGACTGGTAGCCCGCGTCATTGATTTGACCTTTTAGGATAAAGCCGAAACCGTCGCGGGTTTCGCCGACGATCAGCTTTTCCCACATATCGGGCGTGGATTTGCCCGGACAGGTGCCGTGGAAATCGATGAAGCGATGCACGGCTTTGCCGGGCCCTGGGCCCGGCATATAAATCTGCAAGCTGCCGAAGCCCGCGATGCCGCACATCAGCGGATCGACCACGCCTTGCACGAAAGCGCAGGCCATCGCCGCGTCGATCGCATTGCCGCCCTGGCGCAACACATCGACACCTGCCTCCACCGCTTCGGGCTGCGGCGCGCAAACCATCCCTTGAGTCATTTCCGTCCCCTCGCTTCTTGGTTGAAGCGATTGTCGACGGCGCCGCAGCAAGCGGCAACGGTTTTATGCGGCTTGAGCCTTAACGCGCGGCCGCATTTTCAGCATGGTGTCGATACTGATGGAACGTAAGGTGGCTTCCTCGATCTCGGCCACTTCGTCCAGCACCACGCGCAACGCGGCACCGGCTTGGGTCTCCTCGCCCGGTTCGACCGGACCGCGTCCCGCCGGCTCGAACAAGGACACCACGTCCCACAACGTCGTGCGCTTGGCATTGCCGGCAAAACGATAGCCGCCGCCCACGCCGCGTTCGGCTGCAACCAGCCCGGCGCGGCCCAATTCGCGCATCACCTTGGCCAAATGATTGGTGGAAATGCCGTAGCGCCGGGAAATGTCGCCGGCCGAAAGCTGTAGGCCCGGATCGCGCGCCAGCTCCAGCACCGCGTAGAGCCCGAAGCGCGTCGCCTTTTGCAGCCTCATATTGCTC
>JBBSNV010000336.1:0-3337 GCA_038260375.1 Reyranellales bacterium | reverse complement strand
TCGCCGAAGTCGCGGCGCAGGCGGCGCGAGGCTTGCATCACGGCGTTGATCATCACCGTAATCAGCGCGGAGCGGCCCGACAGCGCGCTGCGATGGCGCGGCGTGATGGGATCGTGCTGGCGGCCGGGCTGCAGCGGCGCGCGGCCACGTCGGGCTACGCGTTTTGGTTCTTTATCGCCGCCGGGATCGCGATCGCGGGGCGGGCTCAATCTTTGGCCCGCTCGATATAGGACGAGTCGGCGGTGTTGATCACCACTCGGGTACCGGTGCCGATATGCGGCGGCACCAACACGCGCACGCCGTTCTCGAGCAGCGCGGGCTTGTAGGACGAGGAGGCAGTCTGGCCCTTGACCACGGCGTCGGCTTCGACGATCGCTAACGTCACGGTCTTGGGCAGTTCTACGCCGACCGCCTTGCCTTCGTAGAGCGACACCGCGCATTCCATGCCGTCTTGCAGGAACTTGCCTTGCTCTTCGTCCATCAGGGTTTCGGGCACGACGATCTGCTCGAAGTTTTCCTTGTCCATGAAGGTGTAGCCGATGCCCGCTTCGTGGAACAGGAAAGTGCAATCACGCTCGTCGATATGCACGCGCTCGATGGTCTCGGCGGCGCGGAAGCGCTCCATCAGCTTGTTGCCGTCTAGCAGGCCCTTGGCTTCGATCTGCACGAAGGCGCCGCCCTTGCCGGGGTTGAGCAGCGACACTTTGGACGCGACCCACAATTTGCCTTTATAATCGATCACGCTGCCGGAGCGGATGGTGTTGACGGGAACCTTCATGGCACGCCTTTGGAATGATGGGCGGGGCGCTCGGAGCGAGACACCGGGGCCGGCCGCCGGAAAAGCGCGCGGAACCTATCAGACGGTCTAAGCCGAGGCAACCGGGGCCAAGCGGCTCGTTTTGGGCTGAAATACCGCCTGTTGGCGGGCCGCGCCAGCCTGTATCAAAGGCCATGAGCGAGAGGCAAAAATTGCAGTCGCCTTGGCATCCCGAGCGCCTGACGCGGCGGCGGCCCTATCTTCAGGCCCGCACGCGCATCCAGGGCGCGCTGCGCGACTGGTTCGCCGGGCAAGGCTTCGTCGAGGTCGAGACCCCGGCGCTGCAAATCTCCCCGGGCATGGAGCCGCATCTACAGGCCTTTGCCACTGAACTGAAGGACAGCGCGGGCGCCAATACGCCCCGCTATTTGCACACCTCGCCCGAATTCGCCATGAAGAAGCTATTGGCTGGTGGTGAGACGAAAATCTTTCAATTCGCGCGCGCCTATCGCAACGCCGAGCGCTCGGCCACGCATCATCCCGAATTCACCATGCTGGAGTGGTATCGCGCCGGCGACGATTACCGGCGGCTGATGGAAGATTGCGCCGCGCTGCTGGCGGTGGCGGTGCAGGCGGCGGGCAACGACGTGCTGCAATGGGGCGGGCAGCGCATCGATCCGGCGCGGCCGCCCGAACGCATCACGGTGGCCGATGCGTTTGGCCTGTTCGCCGGTATCGATTTGCTGAGCACGACGGGCAGCAACCCGGCCGATCCGCCGGTCGTGGTGTTGGCCAAGCAAGCCGCGCGCATCGGCGTGGCGGCGCATGACGGCGACCGTTGGGAAGATGTGTTCTTCCGCATTATGTTCGAGCGCATCGAACCGGAACTGGCCAAGCGCGGCGCGGTGCTGCTCGATCGCTATCCGATCTCGATGGCGGCGCTGTCGCGGCCATGTGCCGACGATCCTCTGGTGGCGGAGCGCTTCGAGCTTTATGTCGGCGGATTGGAATTGGCCAATGCGTTCGGCGAACTCACCGACGCCAAGATCCAGCGTGCGCGCTTTGAAGCCGACATGGCGCTGAAACACAAGCTCTATGGCCTACGCTATCCGATCGACGAGGATTTTTTGGCAGCGCTTGAATTCGGCCTGCCACCATGCAGCGGCATCGCCTTGGGCTTCGACCGGCTGGTCATGGTGGCGACGGGCGCAGCCGATATCGACGACGTGCTGTGGTTGCCGGTCGCCTGACCGGGCGAAATCGCGCGCGCTATCTTTTATCCATGGCGAGCAGGATCACGCCGGGCGCATCGCGATAATGATCGCTTGAGCAGCCCGAATCGTTGATGACGTGAACGGTCTTGAAGGCTGCGCGCAACAGGTCAATGTCGTTGAACGCCGAGTAGCTGTACCACAGCCCGTCGCCCTCGGTGACGTGATAGCCCTTGCCGCCGGTGCGCAGCCGGTCGACCGCGCCCCACAGGCCCAGCGCGTTGAGCAGTTGCTTACAGCGGCGTAATAGATACGAGCCCTGGCCGAAATTATTGCCGTCGACCACCACCACGGCGTGGCGCGCGACGCGGATCATTTCCGCCAGCGCCCGACGCGGCTGCAAAATGTGATGCAGCACGGCGAATTCGGTCACCACATCGAATTCGCCGTCGGCGAAGCTCAGCGCGGTGGCGTCGCCGTCGATCATGGTCTGCGAGGTGAAGCCGTAATGGCGATAGGCCAGTTCGCGCGAATCGGCGGACGGCTCCAGGCCGACCAGCCGCTGCATCTCCACTTGGCGGGCGATCATGGCCAACAAGCGCCCAGTGCCGGCGCCGACATCGAGCAGACTGTGCCAGCCGCGCATGCGCAGCTGGCCGATCACGAACGGCAAGGCGAAATCGGCCTCGCCATGGCCGAACGGAATCTCCGCGTGGCTCTTGGCTTGCTCGGCGTAAAAATCGAGCTGGGTCTTGGCTTGGGCGAGCGGCTTATCCATGCGCCATGTTCGGTGCGATCGGGCGATTTGGCAACCAGCGACCGGCGATCGTGGCGACGCGCTAGAAGCGTTGCGTGAAGGTGATGGCGCCGTATTGATCGACGCCTTTCTGGCCGTCGAATTCTTTGCTGCGCACCACGTAGGTATAAGACAGGCGCGAGCCGCCGATGAATATCGCCAGTCCGGCGGTCAGGTCGCCCACGAACAGCTTCTTGTCGACATTGGGGCTGTGGCGGGAGGTGTTGCCGTCCAAGGTAATGTTGCGCAGAACGGCCTCGCCGTTGGCGCCGGCGAAGACGTACCAGCCGAAGCCGCTTTCCGGATCGATCGATTCAGAACCGGGCAGGCTGGGGCGAATGCGCGGCGGGCCGAAATCGTTGCCCAGATTCTCGCCGAGCCGGAAGATGCCGCCGGCCGCGGCGTAAGTGTTCACGTTGCCGACGCTGAAGCCCACGGTCGGTACCATGTCGAAGCGCAGCTTGATGGGGGCGTCGATCAATTTCAGCCGGCCCAGCCGCCAGCGCCGTTCGTAGGTCAGGTTGACGCCAAGCTCGTTGTGCAGCTGGTGGTCCCAGCCGCGCGACTTGGGCG
>JBBSNV010000335.1:0-3344 GCA_038260375.1 Reyranellales bacterium | reverse complement strand
CGCTGCAGGCCGTGCTGGCGATGGCTCTGGACGGCGATGCCACGCATATCTCCGCGCTCATCCCCGGCGCCAGCGATGCAGCGCTGGGCATCGCGCTGTCACAAGGGATGCGCATCACCCTGCCTATGATGCTGATGGCGTCGCGCAATTTTGGCGACTGGCGCGGTTACTTGCCGCGCAATCCGCTGACGATGTAACGGCGGCAGTTTTCATCACGTCAATGCCTCACCACCGGATCGATCGGCAGCTGAGCCGCCAGGCCGAACACCTGTTCCATCAAATGCGCCGCCGATAGCAGCGCCGCCTCGCCGCGCGGCCGGCCGACCAGTTGCAACCCGACTGGCAGACCAGACTTGGTGAAGCCGCAGGGAATCGAAATGGCCGGGCACCCGGTCATGGTGATGATCGAGGTGATCAGGATCCAATCGACATAGGTGTCGAGCTTCTGGCCGTTGATCTCATCGACATAACGTTTTTCGACCGGGAACGGCGGATGCTGCGCGGTGGGCAGCACCAGCAGATCGTGGGTTTCGAAGAACTTCACGAAACGTCGATACAGATCGCGCTGCAAGGCGATGGCGCGGCGGATGTCGTCGATGTCGAGCTTCAGCCCGGCCTCGATATTCCAGATCACTTCGGGCTTGAGTTTGTCCTTGTCGCTCTTCAACAGCCCGGCCCGCGCCGTGGCCATGTTGTGCGCCCGCATAGTCTGGAACGCCTCGCGCGCGCCGGTGCAATCGGGCGCGGTGTTGTCGACCGCAGCGCCGATTTCGCCGAAGCGCCTGGCGGCGGCTTCGCAGATCGCCTTGACCTCGTTATCGACCGGGCACAGCCCGCCCAGCTCGGCGGTCCAGCCGACTCGCTTGGGTTTGATCGGCGCCTCGACCGCGTGTTGATAAGAACCGGCCGGCGGATCGTAGGATAGCGGATCGTCGGGTTGCGCGCCGGCATAGGCATCGAGCATCAAGGCCACGTCGCCCACATTGCGGCCCATCGGCCCCGACACCGAAAACGTATCGAGCGGCACGCCGACCGGCCCATGCGGCACGCAACCGGGGCTAGGCCGCAAGCCGACCACGCCGCAGAAAGCGGCCGGGGTGCGCAGCGAGCCACCCAGATCGGACCCAGTCGCGGCCCATACTTGGCCCGACGCGAGATTGACCGCCGCACCGCCCGAGGAGCCGGCCGGCGTCATGCGCGTGTCCCAAGGGTTGCGCGTGATGCCGAACACCTCGTTGAAGGTCTGAGCGCCGGCGCCGAATTCAGGCGTGTTGCTTTTGCCGATCACCAGCGCGCCGCGCGCTTCCAGATTCATAACGCCCGCATCGGTGCGCTTGGCGATGTTGTCTTTGTAGATCGGCGAGCCAAAGGTGGTGCGCACCCCTTCGACGTCGTTCAGATCCTTGACCGAGATCGGCAAGCCAGCCAGCCAGCCGGGATGGTTGTGATCCAACCGGTCGAGCGATTTTGCCCGCTCGCGGGCGCGGTCCAGACACAAAGTCGGCATGGCGTTGAGCGCCTGGTCGGTGGCGGCGATGCGCGCAGCCGCGGCATCGATCAATTCCAAGGGCGAGACTTGCTTGGCACGCAACATGGCTACCGCCTGTCGCGCCGTGAGCTTCCAGAGTTCTTGTTGTGCCATTGCCGCCTCCCGTTTCTATGGTTTCGACAGGAACAGCGCCCGGTCGAATTTGGGGCCATCGCCCGACGGTATCTTCATGATGCAAGACGCGCGTAGCAACTGCTCCGTGCCGGCATGCAGCGTCACCGTAGCGAAGGCCATTCTGCGCGTGACCTTGACCACGGCGCCGGTGCAATCGATCCAGTCGCCTTGCTTGCCCGGCGCCACGAAATCGAACGTCATATTGATGGTCGGCATGAATTTGTCGATGCCGGCCGTGAAACCAGTGACGAAGCCTGCGGTCATGTCGGCCATGGTCATCATCATGCCGCCATGCAGCATCTTAGCCGGATTGCAGTGCGCTGCCTGGACGCGAAAGCCCAGCCGCAGACCGCCATCTTCCTCGCGCTTCATGTAGATCGGCCCGATCAACACGTTGAACGCCACGCCAGCGAAGTGCAGGCGCTGGAAGCCCGCGGGCACGTCGAGCGCCTTGTCGTCCTCGATCAATTCGATCATTTACTCAACCTTCTTTGCCGCCGCCATCTTTGTTGCGCGGCACACGCTATTACGAACGTGATACCACAAGGCATGGCCGCATCGGCAAATAGCAAGCACGATGTCATGGACGCACCAACACAGAATTGACAGACGAAGTAGACATGATTGTCGGGCAATACTACAGGTCAACCCATCACCGAGAACCATGGGCGTTGATGTGATAGGACCTAAATGTTCCACGGCTTAGGAGGAACGACAATGCGAGCCAGTGCTGCCCGGCGGCACGGATTGGACGCTGAGACGATTCAGCGCTGGGCGAATTCCGATCCCTCTGCGCGTCGCCCCTTGAAGCATACGTCGAGCGAGACGGACGTTTCTCCATACGGGGGTAGAGCGGTGCTCTATCCAAACGCCTTAATGCAACCTAGCCTAACGCAACTTGTTTGCTTATTCCTATCCCTCGCATTGGCGCGGGCGCGGTTCGCTGAGCGACAGCGAATGCCAACTTATGCGTAAAGTCTAATCTCACTCGGAGTGCGCCATGGAGCCGTCACGCCCCCGTTCGCCGCCGCTGGCCGGCATCACGATCGTCGATTTGACGCGGGTCGTCGCCGGCCCGTATGCATCGATGATGCTGGCGGATCTCGGCGCGCGCGTTATCAAGATCGAACATCCGTCCGACCCGGATTTCACCCGCCGTTTTCCGCCGCTGGTCGATGCGGGCCAACGCGGCGAGCACAGCGCCTATTTCGCGCAGTACAACCGACACAAGCTCGGCGCCAGCCTCGACTTGAAGCATCCCGAGGGCAAGGCCCTCTTTCTTCGGATGGTGCGCAAGGCCGATGTGGTGATGGAGAACTTTCGGCCCGGTACTATGGAAAAACTCGGCCTCGGCTACGACACGCTCAAGCGGGAAAATCCTCGCTTGATCTATACCTCTGTGAGTGGCTTTGGCCATTCGGGCCCACATTCGGGCCGCCCAGCATTTGATAGCACAGCCCAGGCAGCTGGCGGTCTCTGGTCGATGAATGGCAAGCCCGGCGAGCCACCGATACGCGTCGGCACCATCATCGGCGACGTGGCTGGCTCTTTTTATGCGACGATCGGCACGCTGGCCGCGCTGCGCGAAGCAGAGCGCAGCGGCCTTGGTCAGTTGGTCGACATTGCGCAGCAGGACTCGGTGGTCACGCTCACGGAAAATGCGATCGTCAACTACACGGTG
>JBBSNV010000334.1:0-3344 GCA_038260375.1 Reyranellales bacterium | reverse complement strand
CTTTAACGTATCGGGGTTCTGCCAATATTGCGGCGCCACCTCCATGATGACGCGATACTGGTTGAGCGGATTGTAGATGGTGGAGACCGGACGCTGGCCGAACGCGTCGTACAAGGTGGCGTCGATCTGGCGCGAGGTCACGCCCAGCCGCGCCGCCGCATCGCGGTCGATCTTCAGGTCGATGGCCAAAGCGTTTTGGCGCTGGTCGGAATTGACGTCGGCCAGATCGGGATTGGCCTGCAACGCCTCGGTCAGCTTGGGCGCCCAGACATTGAGTTCCTCGGCATTGTCCGACTGCAAAGTGAACTGGAATTGTGCGTTGCTCTGTCGTCCGCCGGCCCGCACGTCTTGCACGGCCTGCAGGAATAGGCGGGCGCCCGGCACATTGGCCAGCTTGATGCGCAGCCGGGCAATGACCTCGTCGGCCGAGACCTTGCGCTCGGCCAATGGCTTGAGCGACACCGAAACGAAGCCGGAGCTGCCGCCGCCGGTATAGCCCACCACGCCTTCGACCGCTGGATCCTGGCGGATCAGCGCGATGAATTGATTGAATTTAGGCCGCATGGCTTGGAAGGAAATGCTCTGATCGGCCTGGATGCCGCCGATCAACCGGCCGGTATCCTGCTGCGGAAAGAAGGTCTTGGGGATGGCGCCGAACATATAGGCGTTCAGCACCAGCACCGCGACCAGCACCATTAACACGATCGGCGCGTTGGCCAGCGCGAGATTCAAGGTGCGGCGGTAGCCGTTCAGCATCCGGCCGAAAAGCCGTTCCGATCCGCGTGCCACGTTGCCGGGCCGGCGCGGCGCGTGGCGAGGCAGGATAAAGGCGCACATCATTGGCGTGGTGGTGAGCGACACCACCATCGAGATCAAGATGGTGATCGACAAGGTGACGGCGAATTCGCGGAACATGCGGCCAATGATCCCGCCCATCAGCAAGATAGGGATGAATACCGCGATCAGCGAAAGGCTCATCGACAGCACGGTGAAGCCCACTTCGCGTGCGCCCAGCAGCGCGGCTTTCATGCGTGGCATGCCTTGCTCGATATGGCGCGTGGTGTTCTCCAGCACAATGATGGCGTCGTCGACCACGAATCCGGTGGCGATGGTCAACGCCATCAGCGACAGATTGTCCAGGCTGTAGCCCAGCAGGTACATGGCGCCGAACGTGCCGATCAGCGAGATCGGCACCGCGACCGATGGAATCAGTGCCGATCGGAAATTACGCAGGAACAGGAAGGTGACCAGGATCACCAGCGCGATGCTGATCAACAAGGTGCGCTCGACGTCGCGCAGCGAGCTGCGGATCGTGGTGCTGCGGTCGATCGCCACCGCCATGTCGATGTCGTGCGGCAGCGAGGCCTGCAGTTCGGGCAGCAATTCCTTTACCCGATCGACCGTCTCGATGATGTTGGCGCCAGGCTGGCGATAGAGAATAACCAGCACCGACGGCTTGCCGTTGGCCGACCCTTGGTTGCGCACGTCTTCGACCGAATCCTCGACCGTGGCGATGTCGGACACGCGCACCGGAGCGCCGTTGCGATAGGCCACCAGCAAATCGCGATACTGCGCCGCCAGGCGCGCCTGATCGTTGGTGTAGATCTGCCAGCGCAACTTGCCGATCTCGATGGCACCTTTGGGGGCATTGGCGTTGGCCGAGGCGAGCGCCGCGCGCACATCTTCCAGCCCAATACCGTATTTGAACAGGGCGTCGGGATTGAGTTCGACCCGCACTGCTGGCAGCGAGCTGCCACCCAATGTCTCGTAGCCGATGCCGTCGATCTGCGAGAATTTCTGCTGCAGCACGGTGGCGGCGGCGTCGTAGATCTGGCCCTGGCTCAAGGTGCTGGAGGTCAGCGCCAGGATCAGCACCGGCGCGTCGGCCGGATTGACCTTGCGATAGGACGGGTTGCTGCGCAGGCCGGGCGGCAGGTCGGCACGCGCGGCATTGATCGCCGCCTGCACGTCGCGCGCCGCGCCCTCGATGTCGCGGCCGAAATCGAACACCCCGGGGATGCGCGCGCTGCCCACCGAGCTGTTGGAGGTGATTTCGGTGACGCCGGCGATGGCGCCCAACCGCCGTTCCAGCGGCGTGGCGACGCTGGTCGCCACCGTGTCGGGGCTGGCGCCGGGCAGCGATGCGGAAACCGAGATCACCGGGTAATCGACCCGCGGCAGCGGCGCCACCGGCAGGCGGGCAAAGGCCAGGATGCCGGCCAAGGTCAGGCCTATGGTCAACAAAGTGGTGGCGACGGGGCGGGCAATGAAAGGGGCGGAGATGTTCACGGCGCGCGTTCTACGTCACGGGGCCGCGGCCGACCGGCGGCGGCAACTCGTTTTCGGGTTCGCCTTCGTCGCTGCCGAACCACCGCTGGCGCAAGGCCCGCGCGCGTTTGCCCAGATCGTCGAACGCCAGGTAGATCACCGGCGTGGTGAACAAGGTCAGCAACTGGCTGAGGATCAGGCCGCCAACGATGGTCACGCCGAGCGGATGGCGCAATTCCGAACCGGTGCCGGTACCCAGCATCAGCGGCAAGGCGCCCAGCATGGCGGCCAGGGTGGTCATCAGAATGGGCCGGAAGCGCAACAGACAAGCTTGATGGATCGCCTCGCGCGGCGACTTGCCCTCGAGCCGTTCGGCGTCGAGCGCGAAGTCGATCATCATGATGGCGTTCTTCTTGACGATGCCGATCAGCAGCACGATGCCGATGATCGCGATGATGCTGAGATTGGCGCCGAATAGCATCAGCGCCAGCAGCGCGCCGATACCGGCCGAGGGCAAGGTCGAGAGGATCGTGATGGGATGGATGAAGCTCTCGTACAGCACGCCCAGCACGATATAGACGGTGACGATCGCGGCCAGAATCAACAGCAAGGTATTGTCGAGCGATTTCTCGAAGGCCAGCGCCGCGCCCTGGAACGAGGTGATGATGGCGGGCGGCATGTCGAGCTCGCGCTGCGCCTGGCGGATGGCGTTGACCGCGTCGCCCAAGGACACGCCCTGCGCCAGGTTGAACGAGATGGTGGTGGACGGGAATTGCGCCAGGTGATTGATCTTCAGCGGCGAGAGTTGTTCCTTGAAGCTGGCGATGGTCGAGAGCGGCACTTGGCCGCCACCACCGCCCGGCAGGTAGACGTTGCGCAACGCATCGAGCGATCGATGCTGGGCGGGGTCGGATTGCAAGATCACGCGATACTGGTTCGATTGCGTGAAAATGGTGGAAACGATGCGCTGGCCGAAGGCGTCGTACAGCGCGTTGTCCACCGTGGCCGCCGAGATGCCGAAGCGCGCCGCCGCGTCGCGATCGATCTCGATATAGATCGACAGGCCCTGCTGCTGT
>JBBSNV010000333.1:0-3361 GCA_038260375.1 Reyranellales bacterium | reverse complement strand
GCGCAAATTCTGCACCTTGCCGAGTTGCAATTGCCGCTCCTGCGCCAGACCGTCCGACCACAAGGCGGTGCGCGATTGGCCGGCCACAATAGCGAAGCCGTCGGCCTCGATTTTACCCAGGCGCGCCGGGCCATTGCCGAGATCCGTCGCCAGCCGTTTGGCGCGATGCGCCATGACTTTGGCCTGGAACAGCAACGCCGCCGCCCGTGTCGGCATTTCTGCCTCGGCTGGCGCTGTGGCTGGCTGAATGTCGGGCTTGGCGGTCGAAATGCTCAAGGCGATCCCCTCGAGCGTCATTTTGCGCGCGCGATTGCGGCCGGTCTATGGCGAGGATCGATTGACCGTGCTGTAGATACAACATTGTGCTATACATATATAGCAAGGAGTTCACAAATGCTTGCCTTACGACTACCGCCAGCCATTGAAAAACGCCTCCAGGCGCTGGCCGAAAAGACCGGTCGCACCAAGTCGTTCTATGCGCGCGAAGCGATTTTGCAGCATATCGAAGATTTGGAAGATACTTACACCGCCGCCGCCCGTCTTAAGAGGCCCGCCAAACGATGGAGTTTGGAAGACATCGAACGTGAGCGCGATTTGAAGAAGTAGCCGGCCGTGACCTGGCAAATCGAGTTCGACGAACGCGCCCGCAAAGAATTGCGGCGCCTGGACGCGACAGTCCAGAAATCGATTCTTCGCTATCTCCGCTCGCGGGTCGCAACTTCGGCCGATCCGCGTCGCATGGGCAAAGCATTGACTGGTGATCTTGCCGGCTTGTGGCGTTATCGGGTCGGCGATTGGCGAATGGTGTGCCGGATCGAAGACCAAAAGCTGATCGTGCTGGTTTTGGTCATCGGCCATCGCCGCGAAGTTTATCGCTGATCGCCGTAGCGCAAACCCATCGGTCTTGTTCGGCCGCTTTCCGCTCCGCCCACCTGCACCACATCGGCTGTCGGCTGATCCTTGGTCCACACCGTTAAATGCAGAATGCCGATCTTGTTGTGCGGCAAACAGGGCTCGACGAAACAGGACCGCGCAACATCCCATGCTGGGGTCGAATGATGCGCGGCCCAATTGCAGGTCACCGGCAGAAAATGCTTCTTCACTCCGTGGCGATAGACGGCGATGTTCAGCGCGTTCTGCTCGGTCAGGAAATTATCGCTGCGGCTTAGGCCTTGGCCGACCAGCTTGGCCCATACCTCCCAAGTCGGCGATTGGGGCTGTAGCGCAAAGACGCCACTATTGATCAGCGGGTGGCGCACCATCTCAGTTGCCGTCGCCTCGTCGAATGCCTCGCGATAGCCAGCGTGGATCACGTCGTGGAATTCCTGCCAGGCGTGGAAGAAATTACGATAGGAGCGATCGATCTCCGGCACGCAGGCCAGCGCGCCGTCTTGCGCGGCGCGGCGGAACAACTCGACGGCGCTCCAGTCCTGCACCCAGGCATCGGCGTCGATCCACAGGTAAAGATCGTAGCCGGGGAAATGGCGCGGCAAGAACGGCCGCGCGGTCAACGCCTTATAGTGTTCAGCTAAAGGCTGGGCGCGGTGCAACTCGATGTCCCAGCCCGGCTTGACGATGGTGGCGTCGATGCCGCGCAGCCAGTCGCGCTGCTCGTCGGTCAGGCCGAGATCGAGAATGCCGAGCGCCACGTCGCGGCCTTCAGGCTTATCGCGGATCGAACTGAGGCAGGCGCGCAGCAGCGGAAAGTATTTTGCGTCCCCGCCGCTGATGATGATGAGCCTGTCGCTCACACTAAGCTCGGGGCTAACATCGCCATGCCGATGGCAAATACGTTGTTGGCAATATGCGCGACGATTGAGGTCCACAGCGAGCCGCTGCGCTCGCGCAAATAAGCCAACATCAAACCCAGCGCGCCGGCGACCACGGCATAACCGAGATTGCCGTGCGCCAGCCCGAACAATGCAGCGGTGACGATTGCCACCAGCCAGAACGGCCAATGTGCGCGCAACCAACCGAACAACAAGCCGCGGAAGAACATCTCTTCGGCAATCGGCGCCATCACGCCGATCAAAAACAGCGCCATGACAATGATCGGCGGCGAGAACGTCATGCCCTGGAACATTTCATTCATGCGTGGCTGCACGTCTTGCATCAGCTGACTGCCCAGCACGCTGACGATGATCGACAAGACGATCAAACCGACGGCGCCCAGCGCTAGCGTGGTCCAGCGCACGGGGTTGAACGCCAAGGCCCGAGCGATGTTGCGGCCGCGCCGCATCATGGCCAGCCAAACGCTGGCGATAACGCTGATGTAAAGCATGGCCGTGACGCCCAGTATCAGCCAGCTGTGTTGCTCGACGGTCAGGTCGTCCATGCGCTGGGGTGCGGCGCCTTGCCAGGTCACCGCTGCCAGGGCGACCAGAATCAGACCGGACAGCACCAGCGACAGGATAAAAAACAGCACAAACCGCAGAATGTCCCAGCGGTCGGGCCGCTCGGGAGTGGGCGGCACGGGCAAGGCGGACGGGGTGGTCGGAAGCAGGGGGGTGTCGGCGTCGGTCATGCCCCACTATATATTGAGACTAAGCCCCTGCTGGAACCGGCATTTTGGCGCTGTTCGGTAGGGCCGCCCCTTGCGTTGACAGGCCTACCAGCCGAGCCTATGGTCCGCCCGCTTTCACGGAAATCCTGAGGTTTCCGGTCGACCCTGGTATCGGGGGGCCCCGCTGATCCGCGAGTTTTCGCGCATCGGCGCGCTTTTCGTTTTGGCTAATCGGGGTCGGCACGACAAGGGTGATGGATGTTCGACAGTCTTAGCAAACGCCTGGGCGATGTCTTTGAGCGGCTGACGCGGCGCGGTGCGTTGAGCGAAGCCGATGTCGATGCCGCGTTGCGCGAAGTACGCACGGCCTTGCTCGAGGCCGACGTTGCTTTGCCGGTGGTCAAAGATTTCGTCGATGCGGTGCGTGCCAAGGCCGTTGGCCAGGACGTGATCAAGAGCGTCACGCCGGGCCAGATGGTGGTGAAGATCGTTCACGATCACCTGGTCGAGACCTTGGGTGGCCAAGGTGTCGAGCTCGACCTCAACGCCACGCCGCCGGTCGCCATCTTGATGGTCGGTCTGCAAGGCTCGGGCAAAACCACCACCACCGCCAAGATCGCCTATCGTTTAGCGCAAGGCGGCCAGGGCATTCTCGCCGGCCAACGCGACAAGAAAAAAGTTTTGATGGCGTCGCTCGACGTCACGCGTCCGGCCGCCCAACAGCAATTGGCGATTCTGGGGCAACAAGCCGGCGTCGCTACTTTATCGATCGTGCCGCTGGAGCAGCCGGTCGCCATCACCAAGCGTGCGCTGGAGACGGCGCGGCGCGAAGGCTACTTGGTGAGCGACCTGCAGGAT
>JBBSNV010000332.1:0-3383 GCA_038260375.1 Reyranellales bacterium | reverse complement strand
AACGGCGCCATTACGGCGAATGCCAGAACGGCTGCAGCCAACGGTTTGATCGGATTGAAGCGCATAGACATAGTCACCTCCCTGTAGGTTTTCAGCCCTTCGTTTCTTGGTTCGCTAACGGGGCCGAGGTTTTCGCTTTTTTGTTTGGTACAAAGACCGAGCTAGCGCTGCGGCTTTTGGCCCGCGATCTGCACCCGACGCATGCGGCGCAACTCTTTGTAATCGTCCAACGCGTAATGTTGCGTGCAACGATTGTCCCAGATCGCCAACGAGCCGGCGCGCCAGCGGAAGCGGCATTGGAATTCCGGCTTCTTGTTGTGCTCGTAAATCATGTTCAGGATGTGGCGGCTTTCCACGTCGGTGAGGCCGGCGATGCGTTGGGTGTAGTTGATGTTGACGAACAACGCCTTGCGCCCCGTGACCGGATGGCGATGCACCACCGGATGCTCGGACGGCACATCGACCGCCATGGTGTCTTCGCGCAGGATGCCCTTGCCGCCGTAACGACGCTTGACGTTGGAATTGTCGTGCAGCGCGGTCAAGGTCTCGAGATAGGCCTGGGTGCGCTGGTCGAGCGCCTCGTAAGCGGCATACATGCTGGCGAACAAAGTGTCGCCGCCAACCTTGGGTGCCACTTCGCAGAACAGCAGCGCGCCCATCGGCGGCTCTGCGAAATCGGTATTGTCGGTGTGCCACACCGAGCCGACCGCGATCTTGGTGCCGTCGTTTTCCAGCAACGACATGGTGTCGTATTTGTCGTTGTACATCTTCAGCTTCTTGGAATAGAGCGGCGCGCCAAAGCGCTTGGCCAAATCCATATGCTGGTCGGGATCGATGGTCTGGTCGCGGAAGAAAACGACCTGATGATCCATCAGCGCCTGGTGGATTTGCCCGAACAGCGCGTCATCGACGCCCTCGGCCAGGTCGATGCCGGTGATTTCCGCCCCGATGGCCGGAGCCAGCGGTTCGACCTGAAAACTGTTGCGCAACATACGGTTCCATCCCTTCACGACGCCGGCTAAAGCCTGCGGTTTTGCGGGATTGTCCGCCGTAAAGTGACGCAATGTCAATCGAATGTATTAATGGTCGGACCTTTATTGCACCGCGCCGCTTTGTGCGGTTTTCGGCACCCGTACCAAAAATAGTGCTGCCAAAGCCAGGAGGCTCAGCGCCGACGACACGATCAGCACATCGCTGCCCATCCAATCGATCAGCAGCGCGAATACCAAAGGCGATAAGGCTTGGGCCACGCGCGCCGGCGCGCCGATGATGCCCAGCCGATAGCCGTAATTGGCCGGCCCGAAGATCGCCCATGGCAAGGTGCCGCGCGCAATGGTCAATATGCCATTACCCGCGCCGTGGAAGATCGCAAACACTGTGGCTGCACCGCTGCCGATGATGGCGAGAATCACCGCGCCCAACGGATGGGTCAGGCAGGCCAGCCGCGCCGACAGCAGCGGATGATAGCGGCTCAAGAACCCGGCCTCGACGATGCGGGCCAAGACCTGGGCCGGGCCGATAAAAGCGCCAGCGGCGATCGCCTGCACCGTGGTGGCGCCGGTTGCCTCCAGGATGCGCGGCAGATGCGCCGCCATGGCACCGGTCACGGTCCAGGCGGCGGCGAAGGCAATTGCCAGCAGGACCATCTGCCGGTCGATGACGATGCGCCCTTTGACCGCTGCTTCGGTCGCCTTGGCGACGCCCTCGACGCGCGGCAGAAAATAAAGATTGAGCGGCAGGCCGATCAGAATATGCGCCGCGGCCCAGGCAAAGCAGGTCTCGCGCCAACCGATATCGTGCAGGCCCCAGGCGGTCAGCGGCCAGCCGACCGTGCTGGCGAAGCCCGCGATCAAGGTGATGCCGGTGATCGGCCGGCGCGCCGCGTCGCCGTAGATGCGACCGAGCGCGGCAAAGGCGGCGTCGTACAGGCCGGTGCCCATGCCGATGCCCAGCAACAGCCACGCCGCCAGCATCACCGGCAAGGAATGCGCAACGCCCAGCAGCACCAGACCGATGGCGATGAAGATGTTGGACAGCGCCAGCACCTGGCGGCCGCCGAAAATATCGATCTGCCGGCCGATGCGCGGGCCCAGCAAGCCCGAGATTACCAGCGCGCCGGCAAAGGCGGCAAAGAACAGATTGCTGGAGATGCCCAAATCCCGCGAAATCGGGTCGGCCAGCACCGCCGGCAGGTAATAGCTCGAGGCCCAGGCCAAGGTCTGGGTTACGCCGAGGGCGATGATGATGGGCAGCTGACGCACGCCGGCATCGCCTGATGCGCCGGTCACGCCAAAGCCATCAGGCGCATCCAATCTTGCCAATCTGGCCCGCCGACGCGGCCACGCCGCAGCCTCCAACAACCACTGCCGCGGGCTTGCCGCAGGTTTGGGTGGCGGCGGCAGCCTGTGGCACGCCACTGCACACGCCGGTTTCCGGCAGGACGAGTTGCACAGTATCGGCCGCCTGCCGATCACCCGCGATGTCGGCCACGATCGACCGCACCTGTTCATAACCGGTGATCATGAGGAAGGTCGGCGCCCGGCCGTAGGATTTCATGCCGGCAAAATAGAACCCCGGCTCGCTCTGCGCCAGCTCGCGTGCACCATGCGGCCGTACCGTGCCGCAGCTATGCAGATTGGGATCGATCAGCGGCGCAAGCGCCATCGGACATTCCAACGCGGGATCTAGCGCGATACGCACCTCGCGCAGGAAATCGACTTCGGGCCGGAAGCCGGTCGCCACCACCAACTCATCGACACTCACGTTGCGTCCAGCGGCGCTGCCAATGCGCAAACCAGCGCCAGCGCGGGCGATGTGCGTGACATGGAAATTCATCTCGGTCGTGATGCGCTGGGCGGCAAACATGGCGGCGAAGGCTGCGCCAACCTGGCCGCGTGCGGCAAGCTTGTCGTTGGCGCCGCCGCCGAAGGCCTTTTCCGGATTGTTGCCGCGCAGCAGCCAGATCACTTCGGTCTGCGGCGCCTGTTCTTTCAATTGCACAAGATAGAGCAAGGTTCCGATCGCCGAATGCCCCGCACCCAGCACGGCCACAGTCTTGCCGGCATAGCGCGCCCGATCCTTACCCCGCACATCGGGCATGCCATAGGCGATCCTATCGGCGGCATCTGTTTCGCCCATCGCGGCCAGTCCATTTGCGCCGGCCGGGCTGGGCGTGGACCAGGTGCCCGACGCGTCGATGATGGCGTCGGCAGTGACGACACGGTCGCCCTGACCATTGCGATAGCGGATTTCGAACGGCGTGTTGGCGCGGTCTTTGGTCTTGAGCTTGTCCACACCGACGCGCGCGATGCCAGTCACTGTACTCGAAGTGCGGACATGCGAGGCTAACGCGGTCCTGTTGGCCAATGGCTCGAGATAGCGTT
>JBBSNV010000331.1:0-3385 GCA_038260375.1 Reyranellales bacterium | reverse complement strand
TTAATTTGACGACAGCGCGGTGCGCGGTCGTTTCCGATATGACAGAGGCAGCGCAGCGGCGCGTCTATTTGCCGATTTGGCCGCCGGCGATCGTCTGCTTGGCGGTCTTCTGCGTGATCGGCGCATGATCGCGCAGCACCACGCCGAGCAGCGAGCTGTGCACCTCGATCGTGCCGTTATAGTCGATGAAGCCCAGCTTGCGGAACTTGTTCATGAAAAAGCTGACGCGCGAGCGGGTGGTGCCGATCATCTTGGCCAGGGTTTCCTGGCTGACTTTGCCGATGATCGCCTCCGGCTTGCCTTCCTTGCCGAAATTGGCCATCAGCAACAGCGCCCGCGCCAGCCGCTTCTCGCTGGAATTGAACAGCTGGTCGACCAGGTCTTCTTCGACACGCAATCCGCGCAACAGCAGATGGGCCATGAACTGTTCTGACAGCGCCGGCTGCTCGCGCAACGCCAGCAGCAGCGCCGACTTCTCGATGCGCATGACCTCGGAGTTGGTCTCCGCCATGGCGGTGGCGATGCGCAGCTTCTGTCCGGTCAGGCAGCCTTCGCCGAAGAACTCGTCCTTGCCCAGCAGGCCGATCACCGCCTCGCGGCCATGCGGCGAAACGATCGTGATCTTGACCTTGCCCTTCTGCAGGTAGAACACCGCATCGGCGGCGTCGCCCTGGGCGAAGATCGTCGCGTCCTCGGCGTAATTGGCCATGCTGCGCCCGCTGCCGGTGTGCGACAGGAAAGCGGCAGGACTAAACGGCGGCGAACGGGACAATGGCGAACTCCAGGTGGTGCTTGGGGTGGCAGCAAGAGCGGGCGGGTATCGCCATGGGGCGTCGCGATCGGCGTCGCTGCGCGAAGCGGCGGTGCTGCCTTCACCCCGAGACCGAGGATTCGGCCAGGTGAATATCGCTCGATAGTACCGGCAATCGCCGACGTACACTGGTCAATCGGGAACAGCGCGATCGGGCCGGCCAAGGCGCGACAGCCGAGGTTTGGGTTCCCGGCTGGCGGCGCTATAACGGTGGTGCTGGCGGATCGCATGGGGAGGGCAGCATGGAAGCAAGCAAGCAAGGACGGCTGACGATCGCCGAAGGTGCGGCGCTGTTGTCGCTGGACGGGGGCGTGGCGCGGCTCACGCTCAATCGGCCCGAGGCATCGAACGGCATGAATATCGAGCTGCTCGAGGCGTTCAACGCCGCCATCCTGATGTGCCATGGCAAGCCTGAAGTGCGGGTGCTGTTGATTTCCGGCGCCGGTCCGAATTTTTGCGCCGGTGGCGACGTGCGGGTGTTCGCGGCCCAAGGCACCGAGCTGCCGCGCTATGTCAGCAAGGCCACCGCGTTGCTGCAGCGCGCCGTGTTGGGACTCATTCGCCTGGACGCGCCGGTGATCGCCGCGGTGCATGGCTTTGCCGCGGGCGGCGGCGGTTTCGGTCTGGTGTGCGCGGCCGACATGGTGGTGGCGGCGCAATCTGCCAAGTTCCTGTCCGGCGCCACGCGCGTGGCCATGGCGCCCGATGCCGGTGCTTCGGTGACATTGGCGCGGCTGGTCGGCCACCGCAAAGCAATGGAGATATTGCTGACCAGCCCTACCATCGGCGCCGAGGAGGCGCGCGACCTGGGGATCGTCAATCGCGTGGTGCCCGATGGCGAATTGCCGGCGGCATCGCTCGCGCTGGCACGCGAGCTGGCGGCAATGGCGCCCAAGGCGCTGGCCGCGACCAAGCGGCTGGTGTGGAACGGTGTCGCCTCCAGTGTCGAGGCCTGCCTGCCTGAAGAGGCGCGCACCGTAACCGAACTGTCCGGCACGGCCGATGCGCGCGAAGGGCTGGCGGCGGTGATCGAACGCCGCGCGCCTAAATTCACGGGGAAGTAAGGGCGGGCGCTGAAGGAATGTGTTTACGCCCAGCAGGCACGGCGGTTCCAACAGGGCTTGCATGTAAGATCATGGACACGCCGGCCGTCTGATTGCATAAACAAGCAGCTTCGTTCACGCCCACCCAACAAGAACAATAAGTTATGACCGTCGATCCGGCGCTGCTGCATGCATTGACCTTACCGGCCTACCTGACCGACGCGCAGGGCTATGTCACGTTCTATAACGACGCCGCGGCCGAGCTATGGGGCCATCGGCCCGAGTTGGGTAAAGCGCGTTGGACCGGCGCGCTGAAGCTGTTCAGTCTGGGCGGCCAGCCGTTGTCGCCCGAGCACAGCCCGGTTGCGGTCACCTTGCAGACGCATCAGCCGGTACCGGGCGCCGAGGCGGTGGTCGAGCGGCCCGACGGCAGCAGGATCACGGTGCGCGGCAATCCCGGCCTGGTGCGCGATGCCAGCGGCCAGGTGATCGGCACGCTCAACATTCTGCTCGACCTGTCCGATCGGGTGCAGGTCGATATCGAATTGGCGCGGCTGGGGGCGATCGTATCCTCGTCGGACGACGCCATCGTGTCGAAGGATCTCACCGGGCGCATCAATTCCTGGAATGCCGCCGCCGTTCGCACCTTCGGCTGGAGCGCGGAGGAGATGATCGGCGAGTCGATCATGAAGCTGATCCCGACCGAATTGCAGAGCGAAGAAAAGGAGATCATCTCCCGCATCCAGCGCGGCGAGCGGGTCGAGCATTTCGACACCGAACGCCTGACCAAGGACGGGCGACGCGTCGCCGTGTCGATCACCGTGTCGCCGCTGCTCAACCGCGCCGGCATCGTGGTGGGCGCCTCGAAAATCGCGCGCGACGTGACCGAGCGCAAGCGCATTGAGGAATTGCAGCTCCTGTTGTTCGACGAGCTGAACCATCGCGTCAAGAACACCCTGGCCACCATCCAGGCGATCGCCGGACAATCCTTGCGCAGCTCGACCAGCCCGGCGGCGTTCGTGGCTTCGTTCAACGGCCGCATCCAATCCTTGGCGCGGGCGCACGACGTGCTGGTAACCGGCCAGATGAAGGGCGCCGACCTGGCCGAGATCGTGCACGAGCAAGTTGCGTTGGGCAGCCCGGACGACACCCGCATCGCGGCAAATGGGCCATCGGTGTTCCTGCCGCCCAAGGCGACGGTCAATCTCAGCCTGGTGCTGCACGAGTTGGCGACCAACGCGCGCAAATACGGTGCGCTGTCCGTGCCCAACGGACAGCTCAACATCGAGTGGAAAGTGTTCGCCTCTCCCAAACGCGAATTGCTGATCGAATGGCGCGAGAGCGGCGTCGACAATCTGCAGGAGCCTCAGAAGCGCGGCTTCGGCAGCACCTTGATCGAACGCAGCTTGGAGGCCGACGGCGGCAAAGGCGTGCTGCACTACCAGCCCGGCGGCGCGGCCTGCGATCTGATCTTGCCGCTGCCGGTAGATCCCAGCCGGGCCGAGACAGTGAGCCTTGCGGCGATGGGCGA
>JBBSNV010000330.1:0-3391 GCA_038260375.1 Reyranellales bacterium | reverse complement strand
GACAGCCAGGACATCTGCTTCGTGCCCAATGGCGATTACGCCAAGGTCGTGCAGAAGCTGCGGCCGGAAGCGATGGAGCCGGGCGAGATCGTCCATGCCGATGGTCCGGTGCTGGGCCGCCACGCCGGCATCATCAACTTCACCGTCGGCCAGCGGCGCGGCTTGGGCATTGGCGGTTGGAATGGCGATGCCAGCGAGCCGTTGTTCGTGCTGCGTATCGAGCCCGCGACGCGCCGCGTGATCGTGGGACCGCGCGCTGCCTTGGCCCAGCGCGAAGTGCTGGTGCGTGAGTGGAATTGGCTGGGCGATGCGCCGATCGGCGAGGCCGGCCTTCGTGCCCTGGTGCGGCTGCGCTCGAGCCAGGCTTTGGCGCCCACCAGTTTGTTTGCCGACAATGGCGGCATCCGCGTGGTGCTCGATACGCCAGCCCATGGTGTGGCGCCAGGCCAGGCTTGCGTGGCGTATGATTTCGCCGGCGGCGAGCGCGTCTTGGGCGGCGGCTGGATCAAGCGCTTCGATGCCGGAGTCAATAAAGCGGCGGCCGCTTGACAGGTTCGGAGCGGGGCCGCTAAACAGCGCCGCTGATATCGGTCGTTGGCGGGGTAGCTCAGCGGTAGAGCAGGGGAATCATAATCCCTTGGTCGGGGGTTCAAATCCCTCCCTCGCTACCAACGACCGATCACGCAATTGCCATCGGGCGCTTGCGCGACCGCGTGATAAGATCGGGCGTCGCGCGGGGGGCAATCATCAATGGCACGCATCGGGTTGATCGCATTGTGCGCGCTGCTGGCGGCGGGGTGCGTAGAATACGACCCCGGCCCGGAAACCTATCTCTATAATTTCGCGCGCATCACCAAGCCGACACCGGCCAATTTCGTCGAGTGTTACAACTACAGCTGCCGGGCGCAGGTGCACACCTTCGTAACGCCGGAGGAATTCGCCGACATCACCGCCGAATTCAAGAAGCCTTCGGCTACGCCGTACGAGGAGCGCCAGCGCATCAAGCGCGCCATCGCCAAATGGGAAACCGTGGTTGGCCAGCGCACCGGCACTTGGCGCGATAAGGGTGAGGACGAAAGCGAAGAGGGCGACCTGACGGCCAATTTCCAGCTCGATTGCATGGACGAGGCGTTCAACACCACCAGCTACATGATGATGATGAATGAAGCGGGGATGATACGTTTCCACAAGATCCTGTTCCCGCACAGCCGGGGCTTTATCAGCGCCTTGGGACCGCCACATCATTCGGCCACGCTCCAGGACAAGCAGACGCAACGGCTTTACGTGGTGGATTCTTGGTTTTACGACAATGGCCGGCCGCCGGTGATCATGCCGCTCGAGGTGTGGGAAAAAGGCTGGGCGCCGTCGCGCAATGGACCGTGGACCGGCGAGGAATGACATAGGGCATGAGTGCAGTGTTGAAAACCGATGTCGTGATCGTCGGCGCCGGGCCGGTGGGGCTGTTTGCCGTGTTCGAATGCGGCATGGTCAAGCTTAATTGCCACGTGGTCGATGCGCTCGATCAAGTGGGCGGGCAGTGCACCGCGCTTTATCCCGAGAAGCCGATCTACGACATTCCGGGCCATCCGCGCATCGATGCCGCAGCTTTGGTCGAACAACTAAAAGCGCAGGCCGAGCCATTCAAGCCGGTCTATCACTTGAGTCAGCAAGTCGAAGGCCTGGCCAAGACCGACGATGGTTGGCGCGTCACCACATCGATCGGCACCGCGATCGATTGCAAGGCGGTGATCGTTGCGGCCGGCGTCGGCGCGTTCGGTCCCAACCGGCCGCCGCTCGAGGGCATCGAGCGATACGAAGGCAAGAGCGTGTTCTACTACGTAACGCGGCGCGACTATTTCCGCGACAAGCGCGTGGTGATCGCGGGCGGCGGCGATAGCGCGGTGGATTGGGCGATCTCGCTGGCCGATGTCGCCAAGCGCGTGATGGTGGTGCATCGCCGTCCCAAGTTTCGCGCCGCGCCTGAGAGCGAAGCGCGCTTGAAGGGTTTAGCCGATACCGGCGTAATCGATCTGGTGGTGCCGTATCAACTGGCGCGGCTGTCCGGCGCCGATGGCAAGCTCGATGCGGTGATCGTCAGCACGCTCGACGGCAAGGAGAAACCGCTGGAAGCCGATGCGCTGTTGCCGTTTTTTGGCTTGGCGATGAATCTGGGACCGATCAAGCAATGGGGTTTGAATCTTGAGCGCAATCTGATTGCGATCGAGCCGGCGACGTGCGCCACCAATCTTCCCGGCGTGTTTGCGATCGGCGATATCGCCACTTATGCCGGCAAGCTGAAATTGATTCTGTGCGGCTTCAGTGAAGCTGCGATGGCGGCGCATGCGATTTATCCACTGGTGCATCCCGACCAGGCGCTGCACTTCGAATACTCCACTACCAGCGGGGTGCCCGCCGGCGGCTGACCGCTAGATATGGGCGGTCGGCAAACATGGCAAGAATCGGGCGGAAATCCGGGCCGAATCCGGACTTTCGCAGCGTTGTAATGCTGCGCGCAAAAGCTTATATTTCCTTTCCGGCCCAACTCGTTGGCATGGCATTTCCAATCGTTGCAAAGCGATTGACACTGCTTCGCCGCGAAGCGTATAAGGCCGGCCTCCCGAAGGGCGGAGTAATTGGCGGCGTGGTTCTGCTGCGCCGGTGGTGACTTTCGCGCTCCGGTTCGATCTTTGACATAGTTGGTGAGTAGGAAGGGATACGTCGGCGGCGGTGGTCGTGGGCGGTTGCCTGGTGCTTGTCTCGCGAGGGGCATGTGTTGGTTGACTGACCGCGTATTAACCGTTCGCAGACGAAGGCGATCTTTGTTCTGGATTTAGGTCCAAGCGCGAGCTTGGTTTTAGGTTTGGAATTTGGGTCGGCCAGATGTTTGTGAAGGGATCCGTTCGGCCCTGGGTAGTCAGCCTGGGGCATTGAACTTGAGAGTTTGATCCTGGCTCAGAACGAACGCTGGCGGCAGGCTTAACACATGCAAGTCGAACGGGCGTAGCAATACGTCAGTGGCGCACGGGTGAGTAACGCGTGGGCAACCTACCTGGTGGTACGGAATAACTGCGGGAAACTGCAGCTAATACCGTATGTCCCCTATGGGGGAAAGATTTATCGCCATCAGATGGGCCCGCGTAGGATTAGCTAGTTGGTGAGGTAACGGCTCACCAAGGCGACGATCCTTAGCTGGTCTGAGAGGATGATCAGCCACACTGGGACTGAGACACGGCCCAGACTCCTACGGGAGGCAGCAGTAGGGAATATTGGTCAATGGGCGAGAGCCTGAACCAGCCATGCCGCGTGCAGGAAGACGGCGTTCTGCGTTGTAAACTGCTTTTATCTGGGAAGAAAAAGCCCTTGCGAGGGAAATTGCCGGTACCAGAGGAAT
>JBBSNV010000329.1:0-3391 GCA_038260375.1 Reyranellales bacterium | reverse complement strand
GCTGGAAAACAATCTTCGTCTACCGTTGCGCAACGTTTTCGTCGCAGCCAAGGCCAGCGACAAGAGCGCCGACGATCTGCTCGCCTTCTTCGCCGACCGCCTCAAGGTGCATCTGCGTGAGCAGGGTGTGCGGCACGATCTGATCGCCGCGGTGTTCGCGCTGGGCGGCGAGGACGACCTGGTGCGGCTGGTGGCGCGGGTCAAAGCGCTGCAGGAATTCGTCGCCAGCGACAACGGCAAGAATTTGCTGGTGGCTTACGGCCGCGCCGCCAATATCGTGCGCGCCGAGGAGAAGAAAGATAAGACCAGTTATTCCGGCGCGGTCGATGCGGCGCTGTTGTGCGAGCCGCAGGAGCAGGCGGTGGCGCAGGCCATTGGCGCCATTTTGCCACGCCTCGATATGTCGTTGCAAAACGAGGACTTTGCCGCCGCCATGGCCGCGCTGGCGGAACTGCGCAGCCCCCTCGATGCGTTCTTCGACAAGGTTACGGTCAACGCCGAGGACAAGGCGTTGCGCGCCAACCGGCTCAATCTTCTGACGACAATCCGCGGCGCCATGGATCGGGTGGCCGACTTTTCCAGGATCGAGGGCTAGCGAATGACCAAGTGGGTCTATGGGTTTGGCGACGGCAAGGCCGAGGGCCGCGCCGACATGCGCAACCTGCTGGGCGGCAAGGGCGCCAATCTGGCCGAGATGTCGTCCTTGGGTCTGCCAGTGCCGCCGGGCTTCACCATTACCACCGAGGTTTGCACCTATTTCTACGCGCATAAGAATTCCTATCCGCCGGCGCTGACGAGCGAAGTCGATGCCGCCGTGGCGGTGATCGAGAAGACCGTCGGCGCCGGGTTCGGCCACGCCGACACTCCTTTAGTGGTCTCGGTACGATCGGGCGCGCGCGCCTCGATGCCGGGCATGATGGACACCGTGCTCAATCTCGGCCTCAACGATGCAACGGTGCAGGGCCTGGCCAAGCGCTCGGGCGATGCGCGCTTCGCCTTCGATTCCTATCGCCGTTTCATCCAGATGTATTCCGACGTGGTGCTGGGCGTCGATCACCATCACTTCGAGGAAATCCTCGAGCTGGTGAAAGAAGATCGGGGCTTCAAGCTCGACACCGACCTCAAGGCCGAGCACTGGCAGGATGTGGTCAAACGCTACAAGGCCAAGGTCGAGAAAAAGCTGGGCAAGCCGTTCCCGCAGGACGTGCGCGAGCAACTCTGGGGCGCGATCGGCGCGGTGTTCGGCTCATGGATGAACGCCCGCGCCAACACCTATCGCAAGCTGCAGAATATTCCCGAGAGCTGGGGCACCGCGGTGTCGGTGCAGGCCATGGTGTTCGGCAATATGGGCGAGGATTGCGCCACCGGCGTTGCCTTCACGCGCGATCCCTCGACCGGCGCCAATATTTTCTACGGCGAATATCTGGTCAACGCCCAGGGCGAAGACGTGGTGGCGGGCATCCGCACGCCGCAGAACCTCACCACAGCGGCCAAACAGGCGGCCAAGGCAACCGCGCCGGCGATGGAAGAGGTGATGCCCGAGGTGTTCGCCCAGCTGGTCAAGATCCGCGGCGCGTTGGAAAAGCATTACGCCGACATGCAGGATATCGAATTCACCGTGCAGCGCGGCAAGCTCTATATGCTGCAGACCCGCAACGGCAAGCGCACCGCCAAAGCGGCGCTGAAGATCGCCTGCGACATGGTGCGCGAAGGCCTGATCGACAAAGAAAAAGCCATCGCCCGTGTGGCGCCATCTTCGCTCGACCAGTTGCTGCATCCGACCTTGGATCCCAAGGCCGAGCGCAAGGTGATCGCGCGGGGGCTGCCGGCTTCGCCCGGGGCGGCGTCGGGCATCGTGGTGTTCACCGCCGACGAAGCGGAGAAACGCAAGAAGACCGGCGAGAAGGTCATTCTGGTGCGCATCGAGACCAGCCCCGAAGACATCCACGGCATGCACGCGGCCCAAGGCATCCTGACTTCGCGTGGCGGCATGACCAGCCACGCCGCCGTGGTGGCGCGCGGCATGGGCCGGCCGTGCGTGGCCGGCGCGGGCGATCTGCGCATCGACTACGCCGCCGGCACGATTGTGGTGCGTGGCGTCACGGTGAAAGCGGGCGAAGCCATCACCCTGGACGGCTCGACCGGCGAGATCATGCTGGGCGTGGTGCCGACCATCCAACCCGAATTGTCGGGCGACTTTGCCGAGCTGATGGTGTGGGCCGATCAGATTCGTCGCCTTAAAGTACGCGCCAACGCCGAGACGCCGCTCGATGCCGCCACGGCGCGCAAGTTCGGCGCCGAGGGCATCGGCCTGTGCCGTACCGAGCACATGTTCTTCGACAACGAGCGCATCATCGCGGTGCGCGAGATGATCCTATCCGACGACGAAGCTGGCCGGCGCACCGCGCTGGCGAAGATCTTGCCGATGCAGCGCCAGGATTTCATCGAGCTGTTCGAGATCATGGCCGGCTTGCCGGTAACGATCCGCCTGCTCGATCCGCCATTGCACGAATTCCTGCCCAAGAGCGATGCCGAGATGGCGGAAGTCGCCAGCGCGATAAAGGTGCCAGTGGCCGAGATCAAGGCGCGCGCCGCCAAGCTGCACGAGTTCAACCCGATGCTGGGGCATCGTGGCGTTAGGTTGGGCATTTCCTATCCCGAAATCTACGAGATGCAGGCGCGGGCGATTTTCGAAGCCGCCGCCGCGGTCGGCAAAAAGCACGGCACCACTGTAGAGCCCGAGGTGATGATCCCGCTGGTCGCCACCAAGCGCGAACTCGATCTGATGAAGCAGGTGGTCGACAAGGTGGCCAACGAAGTGGCCGCTGCCACCGGCGTGGCCTTACGCTATCTGGTCGGCACCATGATCGAACTGCCGCGCGCCTGCCTGCGCGCCGCGGAGATTGCCGAGACCGCCGAGTTCTTCTCCTTCGGCACCAACGATCTGACGCAGACCACGTTTGGCCTGTCGCGCGACGATTCGGCCTCGTTCCTCGAGCGCTACCAGCAGCGCGGCATTTTCGAGCACGATCCGTTCGTCACCTTGGACGTCGATGGCGTGGGCGAGCTGATCAAGATGGCGACCGAGCGTGGCCGCAAGACACGGGCCGACATCAAGCTGGGCATCTGTGGCGAGCATGGCGGCGATCCGGCCTCGGTGCATTTCTGTCATTTTGCCGGATTGGATTACGTGTCGTGCTCGCCGTTCCGCGTGCCGATCGCGCGGCTGGCGGCGGCGCAAGCGGCGCTGGGCCTGTCGCCGATGGGCGACTGAGGGAAGTTCTCTAATTTATGCCCTTCTCCCGCAAGCGGGAGGTTTGCGGAATAGGGGGTTTGGTCAAAGTCTGACGTGGCCGAAGCTTTACGAGGGTTTTTCGTTGTTAAATCGGCG